>JBOHHR010000196.1:0-3127 GCA_050725475.1 Gammaproteobacteria bacterium
CGGTAATACCTTCCGCTGTAAAACGACAATAACGTTTGCGCCTGAAAAATCGTGACATCTTTTATTTCTCCGTAGGTGCAGCGTCCAGCACCGCATCACCTTCACCTTCATCTTCATCTTCGAGTCCCAATGCCGGATCCTCTTCTCCCACTTCACCGATTGTAAGCTCCGACATCTCACCTTCTAGCGTCTGCAGCTGCGGAGCCTCGCCTTCCTCCTTCCACGACTTGGTCGTAACACGCTCTTTCTTTTCATCTTCCTCCTTCGCCCTAGCCAAGGGCGAGGGATCAGTAATCGCCCTGGACCGCCGCATCGTTAAGTTGCGTATCACAGCGTCGTTGAAACGGAAGGCACTTGTCAGTTGATTCAGGGTGTCACCGTCGCATTCCACGTTCATCAGCACGTAATGCGCTTTATGTACCTTACTGATTGGGTAAGTCAGCGGACGCCGTCCCCAATCTTCGAGCCGGTGTATTCGCCCCTGTTTGCCCTCGATCATGGAACGGTAGCGTTCAATCATCGCAGGCACTTGCTCGCTCTGGTCGTGGTGCACCAAAAACACTATTTCATAATGACGCATGAGTCTCCCTTTTGGAATAAGCCTTCCGCATTTTTGCCGTAGCGGTAAAGCAAGGGTTTAAAGCCGGGCCGGGTATTGTATTTCAGTACCGCAATATATTCAATTTTCCCTCCTCGCGAATTTTGATCCAGTATCGACTTAAGGGTACCGCCCGCCCGGCGTTTGGCAGCGACGCTGGCGCACCGCCTCGAACAAACCGATTCCGGCGCTGACCGACACGTTCAGGCTTTCGACATTGCCCCGCAAGGGGATGCGTACCAACACATCGCAGTGTTCGCGGGTCAGGCGCCTCAGTCCTCTATTTTCGGAACCCACGACCAATGCGCTTGGCCTGTTGAAATCGACATCGTAAAGGGTCTGATCCGCATCCTCGGCCGTTCCAACCACCCAAATGCCGGCCTGGCGGATTTCCCGTAACGAGCGCGCCAAATTTCTCACCGCGATAATGGGTACAGTCTCGGCGGCTCCGCTTGCCACCTTACGCACCGCACCGGTAACACCCACTCCACGATGCATGGGAACGATGACCGTGTCCACACCCGCCGCATCTGCGGTGCGCAGACAAGCGCCTAGATTTTGCGGGTCCTGGATCCCGTCCAGCACCAGCAGCAACGCCATTGCGGGCCGCTCTGCGAGCAGCGACGCCAAGTCTCGTTCATCGCGCAGCTTCGGGGTTCGGCGCCTGAGCACCACCCCCTGATGCACACCGTCATTAGCGAGCTGGTCCAGGGTCGCGTCAGGCACCTCTTGAATTGCGATTCCGTTCTTTAGGGCGAGGGTCCGGATTTCGGAGATCCCGCGCGCATGCCAATCGATTTTAAGCCACAGCTCGAGCGCATCCTGCGGGGAATGTAACAAGGTGTGGCGTACGGCGTGGATACCGTAGACGAGATCAGACATGGCTTTAGGGGATGACCTCCATTCTTGCCTCTCCCCGGCAATCGGCAATTGTCAAAAATCGCCACCCGGGCACTCTGAGGGTGCGCTCGGAAAAGGCGCTCGGGAGCCTTATTTTCAGCATAATACGAGATCGATTTTTTTCTCGTCTAAATTAACGCGCGTGAGCTGAACCTTAACCGTTTGCGCCAAGCGATACACCACACCGCTGCGTTCCCCGGTCAAGCGGCGGCGCATCGGATCAAAATGATAATAATCGTCCCTGAGCGACGTTACGTGCACCAATCCTTCCACGTAGATGTCTTTCAGCTCCACAAACAACCCAAACGGGGTAACCGAGGATATGACCCCGTCGTAGCGATCCCCGATCTTCTCCAGCATATATTCGCATTTCAACCAGGCGATTGCATCTCGTGTTGCTTCATCGGCGCGGCGCTCAGCGGTCGAACAATGTTCGCCGAGCTGTTCCAAGTGCGGTCGGTCGTAGAGGAATTCGCCCCGCGGGCGCCCGGCCAACAAATGACGAACTGCGCGATGCACTAAGAGGTCCGGGTAGCGTCGTATAGGCGACGTGAAATGGGTGTAAGCGTCGAACGCCAGCCCAAAATGCCCCCGGTTCTTCGGACTGTACACTGCAAGCTTAAGGCTGCGCAGCATTACCGTCTGGATCAGGTGCTCATCCTCACGCCCGGTAACAGAGGTCAACGTCTCGGCGTAGTCCTTGGCAACAGGGGCCTTCCCTCCTCTCAAGCGGACGCCCAGCTCTGCCAGGAACGCGTGTACGGACTCAATCTCTTCCGGCCCGGGCGGTTCATGCACACGATATAGAAATGGCATGCGGCGGCGTACTAGGAAAGAAGCGGCCGCCACGTTAGCCGCGATCATACACTCTTCAATGATGCGATGCGCATCGTTGCGCTCTAGGGCACGGATCTGCGAAATTTTGCCTTTGTCGTCAAAGACGATCTGCGTCTCCACCGTATCGAAGTCTATAGCCCCCCGCTGGACGCGCCGCTTGCGCAGGGCCCGATACAAAGCGTAAAGCTCATCCAAGTGTGGGACCAATTTTCGGTGGCGCGCACGCGCGGCTTGATCGTCGTTGACCACCACGGCGGCGACTTCGTTATAGCTTAATCTGGCCGCGGAACGCATTACCGCTTCGACAAAGCGATAGCCCCTGACCGCGCCTTTCGGACCGATCTCGAGCTCGCATGCGAGACATAAGCGGTCCACCCCGGGATTCAAAGAACACAGGCCATTCGATAACACCTCCGGCAACATGGGGATAACGCGCTCAGGAAAATAAATCGAGGTGCCGCGGCTTCTCGCTTCCTCATCCAAAGCCGTGCCCGGCCATACGTAATGCGAGACATCGGCGATGGCCACCCACAGTCGCCAACCTTGGCCATGTCGCTGGCAGTAAACCGCGTCATCGAAGTCCCGCGCGTCCTCTCCATCGATAGTCACCAGCGGCAACGTCCTAAGATCCAAGCGCCCTTTTTTGTCACCCGGCTTGACCTCCCGCGCAAGACCCTCGATTTCTTGTTCGAGCTGGGCAGGCCATTCCCAAGGAAGGTGGTGCGCGCGGATCGCGATCTCCACCTCCATGCCCGGAGCCATATGCTCTCCCAGCACCTCCACGATTTGTCC
>JBOHHR010000197.1:0-3632 GCA_050725475.1 Gammaproteobacteria bacterium
GGATCCCCTTGAACGCGCACTTCTGTTTCAGGACATCGAAAATCACCGCGGCTGCCGGTCGAAACTCGCCGTGCCGGAAGAGATTGACGACGTCATAGAGGTCGCGGGGTCGCGTGCGCTCCCCGAGCGCTCAAACCTTTTCGCCGAATAGCTCTTCATAGGCGTAACACCGCGCCTTGATGCCACCTTCGGGCAAGTCGCTGTAGGGATGCCCGACGGGTCGTTCGACCAAAGGCAGCGCGAGGATCTCATCGACGGTGAGATCCAGCTTGATGCGCGGGCGGTTTCCTGAGCGGCCAAGCGGGCCGCTGTAGTAGAGGCGGCCCTCGCAGGAGAGACCGTTTCGCTTGTTTCGGTAGACATCGAATCGCAACTGAGCTGTGGGGATCTCAAGCCCAGTCTCGCCGTAGAGCCAGGTCGCGATCTCGGCGAAGGTTGTCTTCAGGAAGCCTTCGTCGAGATGGCTCTGGTCGCTGATGGTGAAGTCGAGATCCTCGGAGAAGCGGTAGGTCTCGAAATAGCATTTTTTGAGACAGGTGCCGCCTTTGAAAGCCCATGCCGAGGCGAGCTTGTTATGCACATATATCCCGGCGAGCAGCCAGCCCAGCACGTAATCTTTCTCGACGACATCGGGCGTAAGTGACAGATCAGTCGCGACAGCGAGGATCTCGGCCCGGTCAATCATCGCGCGGCTCCCGCTTCCACCGATCGGGAAGCCACAAGCGCCACTTGCGGATGAGACGCGGAGAGGTGAGAGCCGGATCAAGCTTGATGTTGCCCTGGGTCAGCCGCTCAGCGCAGGCAGCGATAACCTCAGGGGTCGCGTGATCGCGTTCCGCGAGGTATCCGAGGCGTTTGAAGATAGCGCCGTTGCCGATACGGTCGGCGTAGGCGATCAAGGTTGGAGGGTCGGCGTCCGAGCTGGCCCAATAAGCCCGCAGGCACTCGGCGACGTGGCGAATGCCGCCGCCCGTCGCGGGGTCGTCGAGCAAATCGATGAGCGTGCGGTGGACGTCGGAGATCTGCAGCTTTACGCGCCCCCGCCACAGAGGTCGCACGCCGAACATCTTCTCCGGCGTGATGTGCCGAACGACGAAGGGAATTCCCTGAATGGTCTGGTGTGCCCAGCGGACGGGGCGGACGGTGTAGATGAACACCGAGCGGAACAGTTGCTCCGTCAGATCCCAATGGTGTGCCGCGCTGGCGCCCCCGACGTAACCGGGGTCGAAGACCTCGACGACCAGCGTCCATGGATCTTCCAGAACCTGGTCGCTGGGCGACGAAGTGAGCGGAACGGGCGCATAAAGCCCGCGCCGCACGCGCTTGAGCCAGCCTTGGGCCTGCCAACGGGCGAGGGTCTTGGCCGCGGCAGTGCGATCCACTTGGAGCACTTCGGTCGCGTCGTCAACGGTGATCAGGTGCCCGGCCTTGCGCAGGACGGCGGACAGGCGGTTGCGCCCCTCAGCAATCGACAAACGCCGACTCCGAGTTGGTATACTTAGCCAACACTAATTCAGCCTAAGCAGGAATTATAGGAGTCGTAGTATACCACCATGATTGATATAACATGACTACAGTAATTCTCTAATCACGTTGCTTTCATCATATACAGTGTATCAGACCTTAGTGCCGAGGGAGCGGCCAAATGCGACCAGAAGGGAATGTCGACACGTTAGCCGAGGTGAGCGAGCGTTCCGATGAGCGGGGACAACTCGCCCGGGTTTTCCAGCGGATGGCGCATGAGGTCTCGGCCCGGGAACAACGCTTCAAGCAACAGTTCGAGACCCTGCGCATCGAGATCGATAAAACCAAGAAGAGCGCGTCAAGTCGCCGAAGTCACCGAGACCGATTTCTTTCAGCAGTTGCAGGCGCAGGCACGAAGCCGCCTGCGCTCGAAAAAATAACCTTGCAGAATGCCGTGATGAATCTCCCTGTCCTTGACCTCGCGTTCGCACTTATCGCCACCGCCACCGAGGCGACGCATCTGGCTGGGCGCAAGCCGCCCCAGAACGGTATGCTCGGCAGGTACTCACGCGGTGTCGGCAAGCAGCTCACCCACTCTCAAAATCTTCATGCCGTTGGTACCCCCTTGGCGGCCACGCAGATCGCCCTTGGTGATGATCACGACATCGCCGTCTTTGACCACCTTGCTTTTCAGAAGGTGGTCGATCATCTCCTTGTTGGCCGCTAAAAAATCGGTGTGCGTGATATCGAAATTAACGGGGTAGACACCCCGGCAAAGGGTGACCCGGCGACAGGTCTCCCGGTGGCGGGTGAAGGCGAAAATCGGAATGGCCGAGCGCACGCGGGACATCCACATGCAGGTGGCGCCGGTCTCGGTAAGCGCGGCAATCGCTTTGGCCCCAATGTGATTGGCGGCATACATGGTCGACATGGCGATGGCCTCGTCGACCCGCCCAAACGACTGATCGATGCGGTAATCGGCACCGGAGGCACCCGTGCTCGCCTCCGTCACCAGACAGATGCGGGCCATCGCTTCTACCACCCGTTCCGGAAACTGGCCCACACTCGTCTCGGCGGATAACATGACGGCGTCTGTCCCGTCCAGCACGGCGTTCGCCACATCGAACTCTTCAGCCCGCGTGGGCATTAAATTATGGATCATGGAATCCATCATCTGGGTGGCGGTGATTACCAGCCGATTTTTTCCCCTTGCCAGGCGGATCAGGCGTTTTTGCACCGGGGGTAGCGCCGCGTCACCGATTTCAACACCCAGATCGCCGCGCGCGATCATGATACCGTCGGCCGCTAGGATGATCTCTTCGAGGTGGTCCAGGGCTTCCGCTCGTTCGATTTTGGCGATGATGCCGCAGCGCCCGCCCGCTTTTTCCACCAAGCGCCGCGCCGCCTGAATGTCCTCGCCATTGCGGGGAAAAGAGACGGCGATGTAATCCACCCCCAGTTCGACGGCATGGCGAATGTCTCCCCGGTCCTTTGGGGTCAGTGCCTTGGCCGACAGCCCGCCTCCTTCGCGGTTAAGCCCTTTGCCATTCGACAACTGGCCCCCTAACAGAACCACGCACTCCACGCAACCGCCCACGATGCGCTCAACCTTGAGTATGATTCGGCCATCGTCGAGGAGCAGGGTATCGCCTCGTTTGAGGTCTTTTGGGAGGTCGTTATAGGTAACGCCGACGTGGGATTCGTCCCCTTCATTGGGGTCAAGCTCAACGTCTAAGGTAAACTCATCCCCGTCCTGCAGGTAGACGGATTCGTTTTTGAATCGCTCGATCCGGATCTTGGGGCCGCGCAGATCCGCGATGATCCCCACTTCCGCGCCGGTCTGTTGTGTGAGCTCTCGTAGATTTTGCACGCGCGCCGAATGCTTCTCTCGGGTCTGGTGGGAATAATTCAGCCTGACTACGTCCACCCCGGCCGTGATCATTTTCTTGAAGATCGCCTCGTCGTCGGTCGCAGGCCCCAGCGTGGCGACGATCTTGGTCCGACGCACCGCCCCAACTACCGCCCTGGAAGACAGCACGAGCGGCTCAGGTATCGGAAAACGAGGAGATCATCGCGGTTGCCTTTGCGTCAATAGCCCTCGCAGGCGGGAAGCACGGCGGGATTGGCTCGCGCACGCTCTTCGAGGATCGCCACAGCAGGCAAGTTCT
>JBOHHR010000198.1:0-8170 GCA_050725475.1 Gammaproteobacteria bacterium
ATGTGGAGGCTGATCACATTATGCTGGATGACGCTGGCTTTACGACACAATCGGCAAGCGCTGGAAATGCCGGAAATCTAGATATAAAGGGAGATGAGCTTACTCTGTTCAATGGCGCTCAAATTAGAACTGCGACATTCGGTCCTGGGAAAGCCGGCGATATTTCTATCCAGGCAGACAGGATATTTTTATCGGGCTCGTCTCCTATATCGGGCCCGTCTACAATCTCGTCTCAAACTGAAGGCGCTGGCAATGCTGGAGACATAAATGTAACCACAAAACACCTAGAAATACGCGATGGCGCGGATATCAGTGCGGTTGCACGTGGTTCAGGGCGGGGCGGCAACATGTCGGTAACGGCTGATAATATCCTCCTTGTCGGCGATCCTTCTATCGTATTCACCGGACTATCCAATGAAACCCAAAACGATCGCGATGCGGGCAACTTGACGGTAACCGCTAATACGCTCGAAATTCGGGATAACGCGCGAATCGAGGCCAGCACGCTGCCTGATCAAGAAACCGGCGCCGACCAATTCTCCGGCCAAGGTGGAGATCTCACGGTCACAGCCGATGATATTTTCATTAGCGGTGAGGAAGCAGGGATCGTTGCAAAAAGCACAAATAGGAACCCCGCGGCCACCTCAGGCAACATTCGTGTCACAGCGAATGACAGCATTCGTTTGCAGAACCAAGGAAAAATTAGCGTCGAAACGGTGCTGGCCGATGCAGGCGATATTCAAATCAATGAATTGCTGCTCCTGCGTGATAACAGCAGCATAACTACCTCTGTTGCCGGTGGTGCGGGCAGCGGGGGCAATATCAACATCGATCCGGTGTTCACCATCCTGGATAGCGGCAGCCGCATCGTGGCGCAGGCCCGGGAAGGGGCCGGCGGCAACATCCGCATCGTCTCCGATTTCTTCTTTGCCTCCCCCGACAGCTTCGTCAGCGCGTCCTCGGATCTCGGCATCGATGGGGTGGTGGAGATCGAATCCCCCGACACCGATCTCATCGCGGGCCTTGTCGAACTGCCCGCGGATTTCTTCGATGTCGCGACGCTTTTGACCCAGGGCTGCGCCCCCGGGGCAGAGCTCAGCCGCCTGGTGGTGCGTAAATACGAGGTATTGCCGGATTCGCCCGCTGCCTTGCGGGTGCCACCGCCCGGTGGGCTGCTTAGCACCGATGCTCCAAATGAGGGCGTTGCTCCTATTGGCGAGGGTCCTTGGCCTGGCGCTAAGCAGTTGAGCGCTTGTGATGGCAATCGCTAATAGTTAGTCATGTAGAACAGGCAATTATGCTGACCCGGGGGAAGATCGTTGAATTGTTACAAGCGAAGCAACCCTACCTCGCTGCCGAATTTGGCGTCAGGAAGGTCGGCTTGTTCGGCTCTTACGCCAAAGGACAACCCAACGAGTCCAGTGATATTGACCTACTGATTGAATTTGAGGGCCCCATCGGCTTCCGCTTTTTCGAACTCCTGGAGTACCTGGAGGCTCTGTTGGGCCAGAAAGTGGATGTCCTGACGCCCGCCGGGATTCAAAATATCCGCATTAAGCGAGTAGCTCAGAACATTGCCGAAAGTGTCGTGTATGTCTAAGCGGGCGGACCAGGAATTTCTCAGCGACATTCGCGAGGCTCTACGGCGCATCGCGGCTTACGTCCAGGGCATGACGTATGAGGCGTTTGTGCAGGACACGAAGACACAAGATGCCGTCATCCGAAATCTGGAAATCGTGGGCGAAGCCGCTAAGAACCTCTCCGAAGAACTGCGTGCCGCATATCCAATCCTTCCTTGGAAGAGTATGGCGGGCGCGCGGGATCGACTGATCCACCATTATTTCGGTGTCAATCTGGATATTGTCTGGCAAATCGTGACCAGTGAACTCCCTCACGTCGTCTCCGCGTTGGACGCCATAGAAGAAGACGAAGGTGGCGGCTAAACCTGCGTATGCAGCCGACGCCTCGCCGCGCGCGGCTCAGCCAGGTCCCCAGCGACTCTTGTGGGTTGCGCCGCTGATGTGCAAGCGTTCGGGGGAGGGAAAGGGTAGGGTTTGAGCGTACGCGCATTATCTTATCTACGTAAGTTCCAAACAGAGTGAAGCAGTACACTAGAACCAGGGCTGAGGGAATCGCGTTGGCACTTTTCTTTCTTAGCGGCGGCTTCGTTCAACCCAGTCTGGCGCTGGACGCTGATGCAGTGTCTATCGACCGCTTGCTTCAGACCGCAGCGCAGCATCAAGCACGAGGGCGGGTGGCTGAGGCGTTTGCGCTTCTGCACCAGGCCCAAGTTCTACTTGAGCGCCGTCCGGACAAGGCCCGCAGCGCCCTAGTCCTCGGGCGGCTAAGCGACGGGTACTTGCTGGAGCGGCGGCTGGAAGAGGCATCCGGCGCTGCCGAGACTGCCGTGGCCTCGGCCCGCAAAACTGCAACACCCCCGGTGCTCGCAGCCGCTCTCAATCACCTCGGCAATGTGCGCATGGCCGAGGAGCGCTATCCCGAGGCGATCGAAGCCTACCGGGACGGGAGCGTCTTGGCCGAGCGGAGCTCCGATCCGGGGCTCGCTGCCAGTCTACTGACCAATGTCGTGCACAGCCATTTAGCCCACGCGACTCCCAAGCAAGCGCTCCCCGCCCTCAAGGACGCCTTGGCTAAGACACATTCGCTTCCGCTTTCCTTCAGCAAAACCTTGGGCTTGATCGGCCTCGGCCATCTCGCTCAGCGCCTTGCGCTCGCGGTACCTGAAGAACGAAGCACTTTGATCCAATCCGCCCACCAGGCACTGACTCAAGCGCAAGCCCTCGCGGAAGCAACGGGGGAGGTTCGCGCCAAGGCCGATGCGGCTGGATATCTGGGAGAGCTGTCCGCGATGGAGAAGCGTTACCCGGAGGCGGAACGCTTGTTTCACCAAGCGCTCTTTTTCGCCGCCCAGGCCGAGGCACCGGAGCGCTCCGCGCGCTGGCAGTGGCAACTGGGACGCGTGCTCGAAGGCCAAGAGCGAGCCCAGGAAGCGGCACGTAGCTACCGCCGGGCGCTGGAGCAACTCGCCTCCATACGCTCAGCGCTGGTATTTGGCCAACGCGGCTACCCGCGCGCCTTTCGCGATACGGTCGGCGCCATGTATCTCGATCTGGCGGCGCTGCTGTTAGGGCAGGCGAGTGACGCCATCGTCCACGCGGAGCGCAACGCCATCTTGCGTGAGGTGCGCGATGTCATGGAGCGGTTTAAGGCGGCCGAGCTGCAAAGCTATTTCCTGGATGAATGCGTCACCGCTTTGCAGGAGCGGACGCAGGCGCTGGACATTGACACGCTCATCGGACCCGGTACGGCCATGTTGTACTCCATCGTCTTTCCTGAGCGCATCGCGCTTCTGCTGAGCCTTGGCCAAGGGCAGATCGAGCAGTTTGAGGTGCGGGTCGATGCAGCTCGGCTGCACCAGACCCTGGCCGCCTTTCGCAAGCAACTCACGCGCGCGGACAATCCGAGAAAGCTGCGCCAGTATGGGTGGCAACTGTACCAGTGGCTGATCGAACCCATCGCCAAGCAATTGGAGGCACGGGCCATACACACCTTGGTAGTCGCCCCGGATGAGGCGCTGCGTACCGTCCCCTTTGCGGCGCTCTATGATGGCCGGGACTTCCTGGTGCAGCGCTACGCGATTGGGGTCACGCCCGGTCTCACTCTGATGGAGCCGGAGATCTTTGCGACGGGGCCGCATCAAGCTTTACTGGCTGGCCTCTCGGAGGGTGTCCAGGGATTCGGCCCGCTGCCCAATGTGAGCGATGAGATCAAGAGCGTAGCCTCACTGTACGGCGGCACGCAGCTGATGAACGAATCGTTCGTGAAACCCCGTATCCAAGCCGAAATCCAGCGCAGACCGTATGGCGTCATCGCCTTCGCGACCCATGCACGCATCGACAGCGACCCCAGACAGAGTTACTTGCTGACCTATGAGGATCGCATCACGCTGGACGAGCTGGACCGCTTTGTGCGCACCAGTCAGTTTCGTGATCAGCCGGTAGAGCTGCTGGTCTTGAGCGCATGCGAAACGGCCGAAGGGGATGAACGGGCCGCCTTGGGCTTGGCAGGAGTGGCGCTAAAGGCTGGCGCCCGAAGTGTGATGGCGAGCCTGTGGGCGGTCAGCGATGTGTCAACCTCCCGATTGGTAGGCCTGTTCTTTGAAAACCTCAAGAACGCCAAGCTTACAAAAGCCCAGGCGCTGCAGCGTGCACAACAACATCTCCTTGCCGAAAGCGAGTACCAGCACCCCTTCTATTGGGCTCCTTTTGTCTTGATCGGGAATTGGCTTTAGCCGATCCCAAAGCGCTTCTACGGCGCTTCGGGGCCAGGGACAGCCGGCAGAGCGTAACTAACGGCACACCGAACGTCTCCTTTTTCTCACCGCCATGGCGGTGGTTTCGCGCTTCGGAAGACTTCGGCCTCCAGAGGTGCCTGCTTTCACCGCCGTATGCCAAGAATGTGGCCAGAAATTTTTTTTGTCTCAGTCGGCAAATTTCGCCTCCTTTGTACGTGTGTGATCTATGCATTCAGAGAAACGCTGAGTGCCTGGCCTCAAGCCGGTTATTTTCAATCTTACAGACATGAGGAGACATATCATGAAAGCACATAGAAATTGGAGCGCGTTCGCGCTCTCGAGCACGGTGTTGGCGTTATCCAGTCAGGTTCATGCCAATCCCGAAGTTGGGATGGGTTTTAGCCAATCGACCGCCGACGGTAAGGTCGTGGGCATCGATACCGTATTAAACACGGTGATTGTTAAGTGCCCCACCGCCGGCCATCTGGTGGCGACGGCGAGCGCCAGGTTCCGCACGTCTTGGGGCGCCGGTAGTGGTGATCCCCCACAATATTTCTCATACTACGTGAAAAAAGATAAGGTGTTCGCCAGCGCCCACCGCTATGAATTTGATTTCGCTGGTTTGCCGCCCGACTATGATTATTTAAATTTTCCGCCTATCCAGCGGGTCGATACCTGCAAGGCGGCTCAGACGGTGCGGTATGATTTCCAGGCTAAGGAGCAGCTCAGCGGAACCCTCTACGCGGACAAACCGAGATTGGTCGTTGTGTTCATCAAGGACAACAAAATCCAGTAGAAGCCTGGGCTAGGAAAACCGCCCACCCGTTTTGGGGGATTGTCTAGGAAGATGACGATCCCCTTTTTCCTCTACCGTTATTTCCGTGGGGTCGCCATGAAACGCCAAACCATTTTCTCTTTGATGACACTCTTGCTAACAAGCGCCTGCTTCAGCACCGCCTTAACTGAGGAAGCGCGGGCGAAGGACATGGCACGAAAAGCCGCTGCCACCCCTGCCATCCGCTATGAAGACGGCGCGCTCTCTGTGCGCATCGACAAGCTGTCTCTGGGCGAGCTGTTGCGCAAGCTTGAAACGGTGACGGGTGCGCGATTTACCCTCAACGACCCCTCCATCGCGAGGCAAACAGTGTCGGTTTCAGTCGAGGCTCAGCCGTATGCGCAGGGCATTCGACAAATCCTCGACGGCTTTCCTATGCGATTTACCCAGATGAAAGCCACTCCTTGCCCGCGGTGACGGTATTGTCGAAAGACGGAACGGCTCGCTCCCGTATTGCAGGCGCTGACCATGATAGCGGCGTGGGCCTGCGGGAAAACACCGCCGATTGGAATGGGAACGTTGCTGGGGCCGCAACAGACGACCCCGGGTCCGAAGAGCAAATCGAACGCGCCCTTGAGGCGCTGGCCGCGGCTAAGACTATCGGTCAGGATATGATCGAGCAACTGGTAGGCGCGCAAGATCCCCGTGCGACCGAGGTGCTGGTGCAAGCGGCTTCCGGTTCATCTCGTACCAAATCCCGCGCGCAGGCCGTAGAGGCCCTGTGGCGCCATGCGGCCGACCACGCGTTTGGCGATGAAACCGCTGTCGCCTCGCTGGAACAACTCGCCGAGGATGCCGATCCGCAAGTGAGCACGATCGCGCATCAGGCGTTGCAGGACATGAAGCAGTTTCAGCAAAACAACGCGGCGCAATGATCCATAGATACTTCCCTAAAATTCCCCTTGCGAGGAAGCGGAAGGCGCCGTGTTGAGCCCGTCAACCGACGATGGGTGTTGGACCACCTCATTCGATAAATTGCACGGAAGAAATTTATCGAAGTGCTTTACTATAGAATCGATGCCCCAACAAGGATAATCTGGGTTAACAAGAGAACAACCATTGACGATGGAAAGGCTCTCTGTCGCTTTAATATCGTGCGCCGTCCTGTTTGCTCTGCAAGGCAACAGCGCATGGGCCCAGAGGCTGCCGCCATTCACCCCCGAGCGACCGGGTGAAGACCGGCGCGAGCGGCTCCCCGAGATCCCCTTAGAGCAGCCTTCGCCGTTACCCGAGCTGACCCCACCGCCACCCCTCGGGCCCAAAGCGCCATCGCTCTCCACCCAGCTTCAGGTCTTGGTAAAAAAGATCGAGCTTAGCGGCAACAGGGTGATCTCGAGCGAAGAGCTCGGCAAGGTAACCGCCCCTTATGAGAATCGCACGCTTAGCTCCGAGGATCTTCAGTCCCTGCGCCAGGCGCTCACGGTCTATTACATCAATAAGGGCTATGTCAATTCAGGCGCGGTGATCCCGGATCAGGAGGTGAAGGAAGGAGTCATCGCGATCCAGATCGTGGAAGGGAAGCTCGCAGACATCGAGCTGTCGGGCAATGAATGGTTGCGCGACAGCTACATCGCGAAGCGCTTGAGGCTGGGCAGCGAAGAGGCGCTCAATCTGCCTGTTTTGCAAGAGCGTATGCAGCTTCTCGATCAAGATCGCCGGATAGAACGCCTCAATGCGCAGCTCAAGCCCGGGATCCAATCGGGGGAAGGCGTGTTGCAGGTGCTGGTCGAAGAAGCCCGGCCCTATGAGCTCGGGGTCTCCTTCAACAACCACTACGCGACCAGCGTCGGGGAGCTGCGCGGGGAGATTTATGCGGGTCATTACAACCTCACGGGTTTTGGGGATGTGCTCACGGCGCGCTATGGGATCACCGAGGGTGTGGATGAGGTGGGTGCCTTGTATTCCTTTCCCCTCACCGCCCGCGACACACGGCTCAACCTCTATTTCGATCGCAGCGCTGCGGACATCGTGGAGGAGCCTTTCGATCGCATCGATATCAGTAGCGAAACGGAGACTTACGGGGTGAGCCTGAGCCATCCCATTTATCGTACCCCGCGGCGTCAACTCCTCACCGAGCTCGTCTTCGAGCGCAGGCAAAGCGAGACGTTTCTCCTCGGCGAGCCCTTTGCCTTTTCGCCTGGAACTGAAGACGGCGAGAGCGACGTCACCGTGCTGCGCTTGCGGCAGGAATGGGTCGATCGCAGCCCCAACCAAGTGCTCGCGTTGGATCCACCTTAAGCTTTGGCCTCGATGCCCTGAGCGCCATCCAGAACGCTGGGGATATCCCCGACGGCCAGTTCTTCGCCTGGCTCGGCCAGTTCCAATGGGTGCGTAGGCTTTGGGAGACGGATAACCAGGTGCTCATTCGCGGCGAGCTGCAGTGGGCGGCCGATCCGCTGCTGCCCTTGGAGAAGCTTGGGGTAGGCGGCGCGAGCACAGTGCGGGGCTATCGCGAGAACCTGCTGGTGCGCGATAGGGGCTTTGTCGGCTCGATCGAGTTTCGCCTTCCGGTATTTCGGCTGCCGCTGCTGTTTATTACCAAAGAACCCGAGGATGGCCAAGTACAGTTGGCGACGTTTTATGACTTCGGCTGGAGCGAGAATGTGGAAGAAAGCTCGCCTGACCCCAGGACCATATCGAGTGCGGGGCTTGGGCTGCGCTGGGATCCGCACCCGAAGATCCACAGCGAGATCTACTGGGGGTTTGCGTTTCGCAACGTCAACACCGCAGAACAAGGGCTACAGGATGACGGGATCCACTTTGCCCTGGACGTGGGCTTGTTCTAGCAAGACATTTGGCCCACTCCCGCTGCTAAGCTCATGCGCGTGCCGGCCCGCTTCAGTTCCTCAGCAAAACGCTGTAGCTCCATCAACTTGAGAATGCGTTGCTCCGGACTCAGCTTTAGATTCTCCCGCAGGAGCGTGCGGTCAACGCATTGTTTATAGGCATCTATGACGGGATCAGACGTCACAGACTCTGAGATCCTGTTACTCGGCATCCTCGATCACACTTGCTGAGAT
>JBOHHR010000199.1:0-14058 GCA_050725475.1 Gammaproteobacteria bacterium
CCAAATTACGGTACGCCGACAAATCCACTGCGGTCCCCCGTGAGCTCCTATGAAAGCCCGAAACTCCGGATCCGTCATTGCTAGATGAAAGCGAAACGGCACTCCCATTTCGCATTTGTGACCAGTGCTAGAGACGTAGTGCTTAAAGAACTCCGGCTGCTGTCGCAAAGACTCGGCATAGCCTCGCCCCCCCGCCGCGAAGCGCCCGTCAGAGCCATCCGGCGCATTAGTGGTGCCCTTTTTCCCCTGCTTGTTATTGAACGTGTCCGCGAGATTGACCCAAAGGCAGCCGTCGTCCCGGAGAACGCGCCACACCTCGTCGAAGACCTGAAGCAGATGGCGGACGAAGTCATTCGGATGTTGCTCGTGCCCAAGCTCTCCCTCCCAACCGTCCGGCCAGATGGTCGAAGTGCCGTACCGGCGGAGCAAATAGAACGGCGGAGAAGTTAGTGCGACCTGAATCGTATCACTCGGCACAGTGCGAAGGCCGGATATCGCATCGGCAGCCAATATCTTCAGCGAGTCATCTATTCCCATTTCGTCTCGTGTCGTTGCAAGATGAAACTGAGTTTCCGCAGTATAGTGCCACTCAGGTACCTACTCATAGCATGCGGTGGGTGCCCGGTACGCCCACCCTGGCTGCGCGCGGACACCTAGAACATATAGTTCACGTTTCCACAAGCCCCCCTGCGATCCGGGACGGTCGGATTTCCCGAGTCCGGTTCTCGCCTTAGCGTCCCCTTCGGTGGTCTTCCTGCCATGAATGAAGCTCAAGTACTGACCCACATCCACCCCTCTTCATAGCAGTTTACTCCCAAGGGCGTTCTGCTGTTCACCGGCCCTACATGTCCGGCTACTCTTCGAACGGCCAAGTGCCCAGAGCTCCTACGCACGCACTCTCGGCGTGTGTGCGAACAGAGAACGCTAAAATAACGAGTTAGCCAAAAGCGTTGCGAAGGTCACGAGAGATACACTGCAAGGGGATGCGGTGATCGGCTATCGCAAATCTCACAAGGAACATTGACCCCTCGGTCTTGCAACCGGTGGTGAAGGAAGCGGTGCGGCCGCAGGGCTTGCCTAACCGGGGACCTGTCATGCGTTCCGCCATTCCTTTGCCACCGACCGGCTGGAGGCAGACTATGATATCCGAACCGTCTAGGAACTCCTCGGCCCCCAAGACGTGAGACCACAATGAATCTACACCCACGTGTTGCAGCGCGGCGCGCAGGCGGTTAAGAGCCCCTTCGACAGGTCTTTGGAGAGTGCGGTGTTCCCGTTCCCCCATGGGCGGGCAACAAGTCAAGAGCGGAGATCTGGCCAAGGGAACCGGTTAGTTAATGCCGCCATAACGCTGGCGACGCTTTAGAAGCGACCCGCTGCGTCGGATCGCGCTTTTCCCAAGGAATACCGGCGCCCAAGCGCTTCCAGTCTAAAATAACATTAGCGCTGTTTCTGAGGGGGACAATACCGCTTCAGGCAAAGCGTAGCAAACGCTACAATCGGATCAGGGACCAGGCTCTTGACCATGGCAGACACAAAACCGACGTTTAACCGCGACTCCCGCCTTGCGCAGCTCGACAGGCTGCTCGCGAAGCGGATCCTGCTGCTCGATGGCGCGATGGGGACTATGATCCAGGCCTACGCGTTGGAAGAGGGGGATTATCGCGGCCAGCGCTTTGCGGATCACCCTCACGATCTCAAGGGAAACAACGATCTCCTGAGTATCACCCGCCCCGACATTATCTCGGCCGTACACGGGGCCTATCTGGAGGCGGGATGTGACATTGTCGAGACCAATACGTTCAACTCGACCTGCATATCCCAGGCGGATTATGGGCTGGAGCACTTAGCCTGCGAGCTCAACAAGATCGGCGCAGAGTTGGCGCGGAAAGCTGCGGATCGTTTCGAAGCCAATGACGGGGCACCGCGTTTCGTGGCCGGCGTATTGGGGCCTACCAACCGAACCGCTTCCATTTCTCCCGATGTCAACAACCCTGGCTATCGCAATATCCGTTTCGAAGAACTCGTCTCGGCATACTCAGAGGCCGTGCGCGGGCTCATCGAGGGCGGTGTCGATTTGCTCTTGGTGGAGACGATATTCGATACCTTGAACGCGAAAGCGGCTTTGTTCGCGATTGATCAGTATTTCGAAGAGCAAGGGTTTCGCCTCCCCATCATGATCTCTGGCACGATCACCGATCAAAGCGGACGCACCCTCACCGGTCAGACCACCGAGGCCTTTTGGAACTCGGTATCGCACGCAGAGCCTCTCTGCATCGGCCTAAACTGCGCTTTGGGCGCTAAAGACCTGCGCCCCTACGTAAAAGAGCTGTCCCGCATTTCCAATACCTATGTCAGCGTGCACCCCAATGCCGGGCTTCCCAATGAGTTCGGCCAATACGAAGACACCCCGGAGTATATGGCGGAGCTGATCGCCGAGTTCGCGGCCAGCGGGTTTCTCAATATCGTCGGCGGTTGTTGCGGCACCACACCCGATCATATCCGGGCCATTGCCCAAGCATTGCGGAACGAGAGACCGCGCACGCCACCGGAGATCGCGCGGCATTGCCGCCTCAGCGGTCTGGAACCACTGACTATTTCGCCAGAGAGCAACTTTGTCAATGTGGGCG
The DNA here is from genome assembly GCA_050725475.1 of Gammaproteobacteria bacterium. Taxonomy (GTDB): domain Bacteria; phylum Pseudomonadota; class Gammaproteobacteria; order JBOHHR01; family JBOHHR01; genus JBOHHR01. Next base: position 2,631 of record JBOHHR010000199.1, read on the forward strand.
AGCGCACCAACGTTACCGGCTCGCCTAAGTTCGCGAGCCTGGTAAGGGACGGGAGCCTTGAAGCCGCTTTGGAGGTTGCCAGGCAACAGGTCGACAACGGCGCGCAAATCATCGACATCAACTTCGATGAAGGCATGCTCGACTCCGAGGCGTTGATGGGTGAGTTTCTTCATCTCCTCGGCTCGGAGCCGGATATCAGCCGGGTTCCCATCATGATCGACTCCTCTAAGTGGAGCGTTTTGGAGACCGGGCTGCGCTGCATCCAGGGCAAGGGCGTGGTCAACTCGATCAGTCTGAAAGAAGGCGAAGAAAAATTTATCGAGCAGGCACGCCTGGTAAGACGCTACGGTGCCGCGGTGATCGTGATGGCCTTCGATGAGCGCGGCCAAGCCGATACCATCGAGCGGAAGCTCGAGATCTGCAAGCGATGCTACGAAATCTTGACCAAGCAAGCGGGATTCCCACCGGAGGACATCATCTTTGACCCCAATATCTTGACGGTGGCCACGGGGCTCAAAGAGCACAACGACTATGTGCTGGCTTATTTCGAGGCGGCCCGCGAGATTAAGCACCATCTCCCCCATGCCCTGGTGAGCGGGGGATTGAGTAACGTGTCTTTCTCCTTTCGCGGCAACAATGTGGTCCGGGAAGCTATGCACACCGCGTTTCTCTATCACGCGATCAAAGCGGGGATGGACATGGGCATCGTCAATGCCGGACAGCTAGGGATCTACGAAGAGATCTCCAAGGAGCTGTTGGAACGCATCGAAGATGTGCTCCTGAACCGGCGCCCAGATGCGACCGATCGCCTGGTTGAGCTGGCGGAGACGGTCAAAGAGGGCGCGGCGGTCAGGGGAAAGAAAGAGGATCTGGCATGGCGCGAGGGGCCCGTGACCGAGCGTCTGGTGCACGCCTTGGTTAAGGGGATCGCCGACTATGTCGAGGAGGATACGGAACAGGCGCGGCAACAATATGCCAGGGGTTTGGAGGTGATCGAAGGGCCGCTGATGGACGGCATGAACGTGGTCGGCGATCTCTTCGGCTCCGGCAAGATGTTTCTGCCCCAAGTGGTGAAGAGCGCGCGGGTGATGAAAAAAGCGGTCGCCTATCTGGTGCCCTTTATCGAGGCGGAACGGGGGGACGGAGCGGAGCCGCGAAAGAACGGGACCATCGTGATGGCCACGGTCAAGGGCGATGTGCATGACATCGGGAAAAACATCGTCGGCGTGGTGCTCCAGTGCAACAACTTCGAGGTCATCGACTTGGGCGTGATGGTGCCTTGCGAGAAAATCCTCCAAGCCGCAATCGACAATGACGCCGATCTCATCGGCCTCTCCGGCCTAATTACGCCATCCCTTGATGAGATGGTCAACGTCGCCAAAGAGATGCAGCGCCAAGGGTTTTCGACGCCCTTGTTGATCGGGGGGGCGACCACCTCGCGCGCCCACACGGCGGTAAAAATAGAGCCCGCCTATGAGCACCCGACGGTGCACGTGAAAGACGCCTCCCGTGCCGTCGGCGTTGCCACCCAGCTCATCAGTAAAGAGCTTAACGCGCAGTTTGTCGCTAAGACGAGAGGCGAATACGCCGAGCTGCGGGAACGCCACAAAGGGCGCCAAGCACGCCAAGACTGGCTCACTCTGGAACAAGCACGCGCGAATAAGCTTGCCGTCGATTGGGGCTCATACCAGCCGCCGGCGCCCAAGCAGCTCGGGGTCCAGGCCTTGCGGGATTATCCGCTCGAGGCCTTGTGCTCCACCATAGACTGGACTCCCTTTTTCCTAGCCTGGGAGCTCGCGGGCCGCTATCCCAGGATCCTCGATGACGAAGTGGTGGGAACTGAAGCGCGGCGGCTTTATCAAGACGCCCAAGATATGCTGCAGCGGGTTGTGGCCGAAAAATGGTTTCAAGCCCACGCTGTCTTCGGGCTGTTTCCAGCGAATACCGTGGGCGATGACGACATAGAGCTGTATACCGATGATTCGCGGCATGGGGAGTTGCTGGTCATACACACACTACGCCAGCAACTGAAAAAGCCGCCCGGGCAGCCGAATTTCGCCTTAGCAGATTTCGTGGCCCCGAAAGAGCTGGTGGTGAAAGACTACATCGGCGCTTTCGCGGTGGCGGTGGGTTTCGGGATGGAATCGAGGATCGCGCTGTTCGAGCGCCAGCACGACGACTACAGCGCCATCATGTTAAAGGCGCTGGCCGATCGTTTGGCGGAAGCGTTCGCAGAGCACTTGCATCAGCGCGTGCGCAAGGAATTCTGGGGCTACGCTCCGGTGGAGGATCTGGATATTGAGGCGCTGATCGAGGAAAACTACCAAGGGATCCGCCCGGCCCCGGGTTATCCCGCCTGTCCGGATCACACCGAAAAGAGCTTGTTATGGCAATTGTTGGATGTGGAACGCCGCACCGGGATCCAGCTCACCGAGTCGTACGCCATGTACCCCACCGCGGCCATCAGCGGCTGGTATTTCTCATGTCCTCAAGCCCGCTATTTTGGTGTCGGCAAGATCAATCGCGATCAGGTACACGACTATGCGCGACGCAAGGGCATGGACGTGAAGGCGATGGAGCGATGGCTTGCGCCTAATTTGGGTTACGACATAGACAACGATTAGGGAGAACTTCGCCATGCTCGCCAAGATGACCGCAAAGAACCAGCTGACGCCGGTGGGCGTAGACCAAGACATTGGTGTCTAGGGCGATCATCCACCGTGCCAACGCGCGTGTCCGTCCAGATCGCCCCTTTCGGTGCTTGGCGTTCGCCCATCACCAGCAAGCGGATCGTCGCGAAGATGGTCAAGCTCCTGGAGCCTCGGATTGTGGGGGATGACGTCTATTGGATCGAGATCCGGCCTGAAGAAAAAGGCCGCTACGTGATCGTGCGGTGCTCAGCCGACGGTACCCCTCAAGACGTCATTGGGACGCCCTTCAGTGCCCGTTCGCGGGTGCACGAGTACGGCGGTGGTTCCTATGTGATCGATGATACGTGGATTTTCTTTTCCAACTGCGCCGATCAACGCATTTATCGCGTTTGTCCGAGGAACCAGGCCGAGCTTAAGTCCATCACCAGTCTAGAGTCCTATCGCTACGCCGATGCCGTGATCGACCGGGCGCGTGGGCGACTCATATGCGTCCGGGAAGACCACACCCGCGCCGAGCACGAGCCCATCAACACAGTAGCGGCCGTTGAGCTCGATGCAGGGGGTGCGGGGCAAAGCCGGATCCTTATCTCGGGGGCCGATTTCTACGCCGCGCCTCGGCTCAGCCCCGACGGACACCGGCTGGCTTGGCTCTGCTGGAACCATCCCAACATGCCCTGGGACAGCACCGAGCTATGGATCGCAGGCCTGGATGCGAGCGGTGTACCGCGGGAGCCTATACTCATTGCCGGTGGTCGCGATGAATCCATCCTGCAGCCCGAATGGTCCGGGGATAGCCTGTATTTCCTATCCGATCGCTCGGGATGGTGGAACCTCTATCGCTGGCGGGATGGCCGGATTGAACCGCTCATCGAGAAGCAGGCAGAGTTTGGCGAGCCGCCCTGGACGTTTGGGCAGTCGAGCTATGTCTTGGCCTCGGCGGAGAGCCTCATCGTAGCCTACCGTAGCGCTGGACGCAGCCACTTGGCGGCGGTCAACACGGACACGGGCGAAGTCGAAGAGATCACAACCCCCTACACCGAGATCGCCTATGTCCGCGTCGATGGCGGCCGAGTCGTTTTCCTCGGCGGTTCGCCTACCAAATTCCCCGCCATCGTGGCGCTGGACCTTGCCACGCGCAAGTTCACGGTTTTGCGGCGTGCCGGTGACATCGAGCTGGACTCGGCTTATGTGTCGGCAGCGGAGCCGATCGAATTTCCGAGCGAGAACGGTTTTACCGCCTACGCTTTTTTCTATCGGCCCAGGAACCACGACTATACGGGGCCCGAAGGGGCGCGTCCTCCGCTCATCGTCACCAGCCACGGAGGGCCGACGTCCTCGGCGGACAGCGGACTGAATCTCGCGATCCAATACTGGACCAGCCGCGGCATCGCCGTGCTCGACGTCAACTATGGCGGCAGCTCCGGTTTTGGCCGGGCTTACCGGCGTAGACTCGACGGGCAGTGGGGGATCACCGATGTCGATGACTGTGTTAACGGAGCCCGCTATCTGGTGGAACGGGGTTGGGTGGATAGAGACCGTCTGGCGATCCGCGGAGGCAGCGCGGGCGGGTACACGACGCTCTCGGCTCTGGCTTTCCGCGATATCTTCAAAGCCGGAGCCAGCCATTACGGGGTGAGCGATCTGGAGGCCCTCGCGAAGGAAACGCACAAATTCGAGTCGCATTACCTGGAGCGGCTCATCGGCCCCTATCCGCAGATGAAGAAGCGCTACCGCCAGCGCTCGCCGATCCACGCCGTCGAGCGCCTGTCCTGCCCGGTGATCTTCTTCCAAGGCCTAGAAGACCGAGTGGTGCCGCCGGACCAGGCCGAGAAGATGGTGCAAGCGCTGCGGCGAAAAAAGCTACCGGTCGCCTATCTGTCCTTCCCCGGCGAGCAGCACGGCTTCCGTCAAGCCGAGACGATCAAGCGCGTACTGGATGCCGAGCTCTATTTCTATGCGCGGGTATTTGACTTTGAGCTGGCGGACCCCGTCGATCCGGTAGCGATAGAATATCTTTGAAGTTTGCCTGGGCTTCGGTTAAGGAAGCTGGTGCTGTACTGGGACTACATGCTGAAGGGCATGAGCTTTGATCTGCCCCACAAGGAACCCTACGTGGAGCATTTGCGCGCGGCGGCGTGGGCTAGGACATGGAACACGTTTTTTCAGTGACAGCGCTTTTGGGCGGTGCGCTCATCGGCCTCTCGGTCGTGCTGTTCGCGCTCCTGAACGGGCGCCTGCCCTTCCCTCCTGAGGGAACAGGAGAGCTGGATCTTGATCCACTACCTGCGCGCGCTCGCAACTTCTTAGCGCGCTTGAGTTAAAACCACGGGAGGAAATAATGAACCCCATCGTTACCGCCTTCATGCACGAGCCCACCGGTTCGCTCACCTATGTGGTGCAGGAGCCCGAGGGTCCCCATTGCGCGGTCGTCGATCCGGTGCTCGACTACGACAATGAAGCTTCGCGGACGAGTACCGCGAGCATCGACCCCGTGATCGCTTGCATTCGAGAGCACGAGCTCACCGTCAACTGGATCTTGGAGACCCATGCCCACGCCGATCGGCTGAGTGGGGCACAGGAGGTGAAAGCGCAGTGCGGCGGGCGGATCGGGATCGGCGAGCACATCGTCGAGGTGCAGCAGATCTGGAAGCGTATACTGAACTTGGGTAATGAGTTCAGGGCCGATGGCTCGCAATTCGATCACCTGTTCAAAGAAGGGGAGCGTTTTCGGATCGGGGCGCTCGAAGGGCATGTTCTCTACACCCCCGGCCACACCCAGGCCGACGTGACCTATCTCATCGGGGATACCGCCTTCATCGGCGACACCTTGTTTATGACCGATTACGGCTCGGCGCGAGCGGACTTCCCAGGAGGCAACGCCCGGGCGCTCTATCGCTCGATCCAAAAGCTCTACGCACTGCCGCCGGAGACCCGGCTTTTCCTCTGTCATGACTATTTGACTGAAAAGCGGCGGGAGCACCGCTGGGAGATCACGGTAGCGGAGGAACAGGAGCACAACATCCAGATCAACGCGGCGACCAGCGAAGAGGCTTACGTCCAGTTCCGCAATGCTCGGGATAAGCAGCTCACAACGCCAAAGCTTATCTTTCCCTCGCTGGAGATTAATATGCGTGCCGGTCAGTTCCCGCCGCCCGAGTCAAATGGACGCTCTTATCTTAAGATCCCGATCACGCGGGACGACACCCCGGTGCGCGATTTCGCGGCGGCGCCAGCGTCAAACAACCCTTAAGCAAGGCCGCTGCCCCAGCGAACACGGCGGCACCCGAGTGACTGCGAAGTGCCCCTACATGTGCGGCGCCGTGGTGGTAGACGGTCCCAAGACCGAGGGCTACCTATGGCTATGGCGCCCTGTTCTCTAGGACTTGGAAAGGAAATATTTAACCGAGCTTCGGTGAAATATTCACAACGCCGCCGAACCCAGAGGCAGCAAATGGGACTTAGGCATAAGGGCGGATACTGTTTTTACGGCGATTTTCGGCCCCGCCTACTGGTCGGACCGACACTGGCCGCATAATTCGATTCGTCCTCTATGGATCTCCAGTCTGTGTGCCTGCCGCATCTGGCTCTATTTCTACGCTGGCCTCGACGCGGCAACACAAATACCCGCATGCCAAACGCGCTTCGATTTGTTCCCCAGGGTGTACCTGGTTTACAGAACGCACCAAGGTCCGCTGCGGCAAGCGAGAAACGATAGCGTAGCCGCGCTCTAAGGTACCCAGAGGACCCACCGCATGTAACGCTCGATCTAAGGCGTCGATCCGGGCAAGGGAGGCTATCCGCTGGCGCTCTACGGCCGCGAGCAGGCGTTGTTGAAGAAAGTTCACGTGCCCTGCTTGAGCGGCAAAGCGCAGCGTCGGGCTGAGCGGCCGCAAGAGGGATGCGAGGCCTTGAAAGCGCATCGCCTTGAGGCTTAATAGCGAAATCATCGCGCTCTGAAGCCTCAGTGTCAGATCGTCCGCGCGCTGGGAGAGCTCTTGAACTCGCTGTCCCGGGTGCACCAAGCGGGCGATTGTGGCTTCGGCGCGATGCCGAGCGAGCGACAAACGATGGCGCATGCAGGTCAAGAGCTCAGCTTGTTTGGCGTTAAACTGGCGGATCAACGTCCCCTGATCGGGGCTGACCATTTCGGCCGCTGCCGAAGGGGTCGGAGCCCGTCGATCGGCGACAAAATCGGCGATGGTATAGTCGATTTCGTGCCCGACGGCACTGACGATGGGGATCGGGCAGGCAAAGATCGCGCGCGCTAGCCGCTCTTCGTTAAACGCCCAGAGATCCTCCAAACTCCCGCCACCGCGAGCGAGGATCAAGATATCGCATTCCCCCCGTCGTTCGGCGACCGCAATCATCTCAGCGATCCGCCCGGCCGCTCCTTCGCCTTGGACCGGCACCGGGTATACGACGATCGGGATCGCCGGGAAACGGCGCCGCATCACGGTCCAGATATCTCGTATCGCAGCCCCAGTGGGCGAGGTCACGACCCCCACACAGCTCGGAAATGCGGGCAGTGGACTTTTGTGTTCGTCCGCGAACAAGCCTTCCGCCGCAAGCCGCCGTTTGAGTTGCTCGAAGGCGAGCCGTAAGGCGCCTTCCCCAGCGGGTTCCAGATACTCTACGATGAGCTGAAATTCCCCGCGCCCCTCGTACAGGCTGACCTTAGCACGCACTAAGACATGCATGCCGTTCTGGGGTTGGAATCCGAGCGCCAGGCTGCGCGAACGGAACATTGCGCAGCGCACCTGGGACTCTTGATCCTTCAGGGAAAAATACAGGTGTCCCGAGGCGGGACGAGCCAAGTTCGATAACTCCCCTTCCACCCACAGCGATGGGAAACGGGTTTCCAAAACGCCCCGCGCTTCTCTTACCAAGCGGGTCACGGAGTAAATGTCGCGGGTAAGCGCTAAAGTAGGTTCGTGGATGCCGAAGCTCATGCGCTTATTCGCTGTTAGTGCCGGTGTTGTGATGCAGGTCTGGTTGTTACCCTGCAGCGTTGTGCTCCACCCAGCGCTCGCCGCTTTCCGTTTGCTCCTTTTTCCAGAAGGGAGCACGCGACTTCAGTTCCTCGATGAGAAAACGGCACGCCGCAAAGGCCGCATGCCGGTGAGCCGACCACACAGCGCAAAGCACGATGGGCTCGTGCGGTTGTAGTTGTCCCACGCGATGCAGGATCAGGGTATCCAGAATCGCCCAGCGGGATTTCGCCTCGTGCGCGATTGACTCTAGATGCTTCTCGGTCATGCCCGGGTAATGCTCGAGCGTCATCGCAGCGACCGCCGTGTCTTGGTTAAAATCGCGCATGGTTCCGACGAACACGGCTGTGGCACCGAAACCGCCCTTCCGAACCGCCAAGCTCTGTTGATAGGCGCTTAGCTCCGCCCAGGGATCGAAAGCCTGGATGCGGACTTCAGCCTTCATTTGACGCCTCCCGTGACTGGTGGCAAAAACGCGACTTCGTCCCCATCGGCCACCACCGAATCCGAACGTGCATAGTGCTGATTCACCGCGATCAAAATATGCGGCGGAAGCGCTGCTTCGCCCGTGGCTTTCGACCAGATCGTTCCCGCGGTGTCCCCCGATTCAAAGGCCACTATCTCTTCCGTACGCCCCAAGCGCTCGCGTAGACTGGCAAAGAACCGCACCTTCACGCTCATGATTCATCGTCACGCCTATGGTCTTGTACAATGCGATCTTACTTCATTTCTCAAGGTTAACGACCATGGCCGAACTAAGCCATTTCAACCGTCGCGGTGAAGCGCATATGGTAGATGTGGGGGACAAACCTGTCACCCATCGCCTAGCGAAGGCCGAAGGACGGATCCTCATGCGGCAGGAGACGCTGCGGAAAGTCCTGGAGGGCCGCCATAAGAAAGGAGATGTGCTCGCGGTGGCGCGCATCGCCGGAATAATGGCTGCGAAAAAAACCGCCGAGCTTATTCCGCTTTGCCATCCCTTGCCCCTAACTCGGGTGGAAGTCGCGTTTGAGCCGCGCGAAGATGGGCCTGCTGTCCACTGCCTGGCCAGCGTGGAAACAGACGCCAAGACCGGGGTGGAAATGGAAGCATTAACTGCCGTGCAGATCGCCTTGCTCACGATCTATGACATGTGCAAATCGGCCGACCGCGGGATGACCATCACCGATGTCCGGTTGCTGGAAAAATCAGGCGGCAAGTCGGGTGTATGGAGGCGAAAGGCCGAATAGCTATGGAGGCCGCATTCGCCACTATTCCCGATCCCGGGCTCAACTTCCCGGCTAGACGCTTCGAATCACGAGCAACAAGACCCCAAAGCCAACCCCGCCTACGATCCAGCGAATGATTTCCAACTCTCGTTCGACTACGGCCAAGCGTTTGTCCAAATTCTGAACCTCTCCGCGGACGCCCCCGATCTCTCTCCGCACGCCTCCGATCTCTTCCCGGACGTTAGCTTCGAGCTCGCGAAGACCACTTCTCAGTTCGCGAAGGTCACTTTTCTTGGCGAGATCGCCCGTGTTTTCCCGATGCAGAAACTCAGCGAGTAGCACCGAGGCACCAGCCGTGGCTTTCTCTTCGGATGCACCCGCTTCCTTCGGCGCCTCGTAGATCTCGTGGATCATGGTGGTCATGGCGCGGCTCTTAAGAGACACCGCAACCAGCGGTGGCGGTTTGGCACCTACTCGTATTTAACGTACTTAAACCGCGGATCATCCGGCGTCCCTTCCAGGGCGCTGTCTTCCTCCAATCCGGGCTGCCACTGAATCACTTGCTCGATCTTTTTAGCCAACTGGAAATCCTTGTCCGTTATGCCTTTCGCCGCGTGGTTCATCAGCTTTACGATGACGAAGGCGTAGGAGACTGTGAGATCAGGGTGATGCCAAGCGGCCTCCGCCAGGTGGCCCACGGTGTTCACCACCATCAAGGTCGCTTTCCAGCCTGAGGTTTTGTACCTGCGGCGGATCCAGCCTTCTTTCAACTCCCAGTGGGGCAGTTCGGACTGCAGCCGCGCGACGATTTCTTCCTCCGAGTACACCCGTTCCTCTTTCTTTTCGCGCCATTGTGTCATTGCGTTACCTCCTCACGATTTACTAGCGTTTGCGTCGAGAAAACCGCATCACAGCCCTCCGGGATCTGCCGGCGCACACGCGCTACCAAGCTCGGATCGAGCGCTGCGATTCGATCGCGATGATGGCAAAGTGCGCCGCGGAAGCCCAGATAATCCGGTTTCAAGCACAAGAGGGGATTGATGTCGTCAACCCCGAGCGAGCCCGCGAGCCCGGCGCACAGACCGAGACCTTGTGCCCGCCGGATGAACGCCTCAATCTGTTTATCCTCGAGCCAATCGCGTAACGATCCATCCTCCTTAGCCGCAGTGTCGAGCATAATCCCATAGAGACCCGATTCTGCACCGCATTGCAACAGCCCCAACTCCGGCGCTCGATCCGCGAACAGCACCGCGATGATTCTCCACCCTTGCGCACAAAGCCGTCGAAGTTCAAACCACCACTTCGCGGGCGGCTGAGGCTCAAATACCCCAACTTTAACGATATCGACACCCGCAGCCAGCATTCGTTTCACCGCTGGGGCGAGCACATCCGGCGCGCACGGCAAGTCACCTATGGTGGCGCTGACCGTACACCGCCCGCCAACGAAACGCGTGATTTCGACTGCAAGCTCGGACGACATTGCGCCCAAAACGCCGATTGCGGGTTGTTTCAGATCGACGACATCCGCTCCGTGCTCCAGCACCATTCGGGCTTCTTCCAAGGACTTGACACTTGCTAGGAAAGCGGTCATGACACCTCTGCTTTTGATTTTTGACGAAACGACTCGATACGCTCCATTAACCACCCCCACGCTAATCTCTCCTGTTCGCCGGCGGTCTTTTCCAACGCGATCTTCAAATACCCTATCTCGTTATCGATCTTGTCCGCCGGCAATAGGTGCAGGCGGCTAACCAAGATCGCCGCTTCGATGACTGCCGCCTGCGCGCGATTAAATCCTTTGAAGCCCGAGTGGGTCTCTTGATGCACGACATTACAGAAAAAGCGAGGCCGAAGCTCATCGTCTTCTATGCTTTCGATCTCAAGTTCCATGTGCGCCAGGGTATCGACAAGGCGCCAACCTTGTACCCGATGGGTAGGGGTGATGGTCCAATCCCGCCGGTCGGTAAGGCAGCCCGCGATCACGGCCACATTATCGGTCAAGTTCACCACCGCCTGTCGGGAGCGTTGCAAATTATCCAAAGTGGTGGACGGACGAAACGGAGCGAGCACCACGTGCTCGGCTTGCCAACGAAACCCCAAAGGGGCGATATGCGGCGCGTTATCCGCGTTGCGGGTCACGATGACTGCTTCATAGATCACTGTGTGTCCCCAGTACGAAGAGCCCCGCGCCCCAATGCCTCAGAAGGCGCGATGGGTGGTACAGCATAGGGTTAGACGGGGGTAAAGTCTACGCGAGTGGGGTATTGACAAAAGACGCTCGGATAAATTACCTAGGGCCACACCGGTTTTTGAACCAAGCTAAGCTTCCACTGGACACGACGTTTGATGGCACTCGCTCTGCATTTCAAAGCGACTGGAGCCGGGGAGCCTTATCGTCATATTGCACCGTCTATTCGGCTCCGCAAGTAATTGCAGACCTCCTTCTATGAGGATCACGCTTGTCAAGGTCCCGGCGGCAAATTAGTTGTTCTTTATTTCTCTAAATATCTTTGTGCTCAGGTTTGCCCCGCCGGAGTTATGCACGCTTTGTCCACGGACGAAGACCTTCTCTCGATCGCAG
>JBOHHR010000200.1:0-2773 GCA_050725475.1 Gammaproteobacteria bacterium
GGATGGGCCGCCATGGCCTCCAGGATCCGCTCCGGCGCTCTACCATAGCGAGGATCCCCACTGTGCCGAGCGAGCTTGGCGTAGGCCAGGGCGAGCCCCGATAAGGGCAAGGCCGCATTGGGGGCGCTGCAGCCGTCCACCCCGAGACGCACGGTATCCCGCGGCACTTCGGAAAAGTATAGGGCGGCCTCGAGGATCTGACGTTGCCCCGCACTTTCGGGGTCTAGGTACCGCTCCACAGGCACCTCCAGCAGCTTGGCTAATGCCAGCATCCCGGTGTGGTTCCCGGAGCAGGCGTGGTGTAAGGAGGTAAAGGCGGCGGGGGAGGGCAGGGGTGCTCCCACGCACTCGTAGTACAGCGGCACCTGTACCCCGCATTGCAGATCTTCTTCCCGGCACCCGATCCGCGCGAGCAGGCCGGCTACGGTTCTTAGGTGTTCCGGTTCGCCGGAATGGCTGGCGCAGAGCAGGGCGATCTCCGCCGGGGCCAAGCCAAGGCGTTCTACGTCCGGGTGCGCCAACAAGGGCATGGCTTGTAAGGGTTTCAAGGTCGAGCGGGTGAAGGTAAGGCAATCCGGGTCCCCGAGGTGACAGAGGAGATCGCCATCGCCGGATACGACCGCGATAGAACCGTGGTGCACGTTCTCCACCGCTTCCCCTCGCGTCGCGATCGCCAAAGGGACATGCCCCCCGTACTCGCGACTTTGGTGCACCCGAGCGGTCATGCGCCTTGGTCGGGGCCGACGATGCGATCGAGGGTTTCAAACAAATCAAGGATGTGCCGTGCATTGGCACCCAGATCTCCCTTGCCGAGCCGCGATTGGGAATGCGCACGGATCACAGCGCCCTCTTCCTCCTCCTCTACCCAGATCCGCAGGTCGTCCTTGAATCGCCATAATCGGGTGGTGACCACGGCATGGAGCTCACTGCGCTCGGGATCATAAGCCGATTCGACCCAACCCAGCTCGGCAAGCGCTTGGCGTAAAGTCTCTATGGCTCGTTCGCCGGTCAGCGGATAGCGCCTGGGCTTGAGCTCCGGCAAGGGACTGTTTTCGGTCGTTGCTACGTGTGTACCCAAATAGATCCGCAAGCGCTTAAGCGCCCCAGGCGGCTCATTCCAGCTTGCGCTGTTGGCGGCTAGAGCGCCGGCGAGCAATCCGGTAATTATGAGGAATAACAAAAGCAATAGGCCCGATACCATTTTCATCATTTCACGTTTCTCACCCTATCTGACGTTACCAAGACCCCGCGAGCTCGCGTCCATCGCTACCGCAGGATTTTATTGGTGCCACCGCGGCGAGTCGGTTATAATCTCCACCTATCGGCCACCCAGTTGCCATGCTTACACAATACTATCCTATTCTCGTATTCTTGATCGTCGCGGCGGTGCTGGCCATGGCCGTTCTCGCCATCGGGTTTGTGCTCGGCCCGCAGCACCCGGATGCGGAAAAGCTCTCCCCCTACGAATGCGGCTTCGAGGCATTTGAAGATGCGCGGATGAAATTTGATGTTCGCTATTACCTGATTGCGATATTATTTATCATCTTCGACTTGGAGATCGCATTCTTATTTCCGTGGGCGGTGGTGCTCAAGGACATCGGTCTTTTTGGTTTCCTTGCCATGGTCGTCTTCCTGGCGATTTTGGTCGTCGGATTTGCCTATGAGTGGAAGAAGGGGGCGTTGGAGTGGGAATAGCCGGGGTATTGGAAAAAAGCGTGGTGACCACCACGGTTGACAATGTCGTCAACTGGGCGCGCACCGGTTCCTTATGGCCGATGACCTTCGGGCTCGCATGTTGCGCCGTGGAGATGATGCATGCCGGGGCGTCCCGCTACGATCTGGACCGCTTTGGGGTGGTGTTTCGCCCCAGCCCGCGCCAGTCGGACGTGATGATCGTAGCCGGTACTTTGGTGAACAAAATGGCACCGGCGCTGCGCAAGGTGTACGACCAGATGTCGGAGCCGCGTTGGGTGATCTCTATGGGTTCTTGCGCCAACGGCGGGGGCTATTACCATTACTCCTATTCGGTAGTGCGAGGTTGCGATCGCATCGTGCCGGTAGACGTCTATGTTCCCGGATGTCCGCCGACCGCGGAAGCGCTGCTATTCGGCATCATCCAGCTCCAGAAAAAGATCAAGCGGACGAATACCATCGCCCGCTGATCCTCACTCTGCTTTTGCCATGCCACAAGCCACAGACCCGCTTGCCGCGCGCCTGAAGGAACGTTTGGGCGACCGCATTCTGAGCTGCCGCTCGGCGCTGGGAGAAGTTACTTTGGAGCTTGCGCCATCCACCCTGATCGAGGTGTGCAAGAGCCTGCGCGATGATCCTGCGTTTGCCTTTGAGCAGTTGATGGACGTGTGCGGGGTCGATTATCTGACTTATGGTCATGCGGACTGGCAGACGGAAACGGCCACCACTTCGGGATTCAGCCGCGGTGTGAGCCCCAATGCCGAAGATAAAAGTGTTCGGGAGCGCCCTCGCTTCGCCGTCGTCTACCACCTGCTGTCATTAAAGCACAACGGGAGGCTCCGACTGCGGGTGTTTCCCGAAGGCGATCCACCCACGATTGATTCGGTGATCGAGATTTGGAACTCGGCCGATTGGTTCGAACGCGAGACCTTCGATCTCTACGGAGTCCTGTTTGAAGGACACCCGGATCTGCGGCGCATCCTGACCGATTACGGCTTCATCGGCCATCCGTTCCGCAAAGACTTCCCCTTGGAAGGCAAGGTGGAGGTGCAATACGACCCGGACAAGGGGCGCGTGGTGT
>JBOHHR010000201.1:0-3276 GCA_050725475.1 Gammaproteobacteria bacterium
CAGGGGATCGCCGCCAGCACCACCCAGGTCAGAAGGGGACTGTAGAAATACATCACGGCGAAAAACACCAGGGTGAAAAACAGATCCAGCACCAAGGTGAGGGCAGAGCCGGTGATAAAGTTGCGTATGCTCTCGAGCTCCCGTACCCGCGCCACCGTATCGCCCACTCTACGGGATTCGAAGTAGGAAAGAGGCAGTCTCAGCAGGTGCTTGAACAGATCGGTGCCCAGCGCCACATCGATGCGGTTGGTGGTATGCGAGAACACATAGGTTCTCAAGCCCTGCAGAGCCACATCGAACAGCGACACCACAAGTAGCCCCACGGCCAGCACGTCCAAGGTGGTGAGCCCTTTGTGCACCAGCACCTTGTCGATCACGACTTGGAAGAAAAGCGGCGTGACCAAAGCAAACAACTGGATGAAGAATGAGGCCAGCAATACCTCGCCCAGAAATCGCTTGTACTTGAGAATGGCCGGGATGAACCACGAGAAATCGAACCTGGCCCTCCCCGACGGCGCGCCGGAGCGCCGGGCCATTAAGATCAAGTCACCGCACCAATGACTCTCAAATGCTTGGTGCGTCATCGCCACCGGCCGCTGTGTCCGCGGATCTTGGAACAGCACCTTATCTTCGGCCAACTTGGCCAGCAGCACGAACTGGCCACTGTTCAGACAGGCAATGGCCGGCAACGGTGTTTTGGCGAGCCGCTTCCAGTTGCTCGTGACCCGCTTGGCCTTCAGCCCCAACCAGCGAGCCGCACGCAGCAAATCGCGGGTATCGAATACTTTTCCCGATTCCCCGAACTCATGCCGGAGCTGTCCAGGATCGGCTGACACACCATGCAACCGCGCCATCAGTATCAGGCAGACGAGACCGGTATCAAAGGGAAGCGCTGAGTCGGGTGTATTTGTGGCGCCTTCGGGCGCAGTGTCTATCATCCCTTCCTCCTGGACGTAGATCGAATCCCGAGGCCGTTAGCGAGTTTCGTGCCATGCAGAACAACTCGCTGGTCGTACATACCGAGCCTACTGCAGTCCTTATCGGCCCAACCTGGTGGAGCTTTAGAAGCGCCGCACTATGGTGTTCCTAGATTGTGACAAAGTGCACAAGAAGCAAACCACACGCCTATCTGGCCCCATTACGCGCGTGGTGGATAACTGCTTCGCGGTTACCTATAGCAACGTTCTTATCCGGAGATCAGCGTCAGCGCACCGGCGATAGCCCAGGGGGCGAGGGTCGCCGCCAACGCCAGGAGCGCGCCCAAAAGAAGAAGCTGGCCGCTGGCATCGAGTTGGAACACGGCCGCATGAACCGCGCCGGCGCCGAATATCAATACGGGAACATACAAGGGCAGTACCAGCAGAGCCAGTAGCATGCCGCCGTTTCGCAGACCCACAGTAAGCGCTATTCCGATCGCCCCTACAAAGCTGAGCACGGGCGTGCCCAAAGCCAGTGATAAGAGCAGCACGGGTAAAGCCTGCGGTGGCAGGTTTAGGAGCAAGGCGAGTGCGGGAGACACCGCGATTAAGGGCAAACCGGTTACCAGCCAATGGGCGAATACTTTTGCGACCATCAAGGCGGGTAGGGGGTGCGGGCTCATGAGCATTTGCTCCAGGGCGCCGTCGTCAAAATCCGAACGAAACAAAGGACCCAGGGATAACACCGTGGACAACAGCGCTGCTACCCACAGGACGCCGGGGCCGAGTAGCTTTAAAGTTTCCGTATCGAGGCTCGCGGAAAGGGGGAACAGAACAGTGATCACGGCAAAGAATAGCACCGGGTTCGCGAGCTCCGCGCGGCACCGGTACGCGAGCACCAGGTCGCGTTTGATCAGCACCCCCATAGCGGACAACATCCCCGATCCGTTCATCCGAGGTGCAAGCTGTCAAAACCTGTCTGGTGCAAGGATAAAGGTTGATGGCTGGTCAGGATCAAAGATCCCCCAGCGTCTACGTGATCACGAACAAGCGCCTCCACGCGTTCGACACCCAAGCGATCGATCCCAGCCAAGGGCTCATCGAGGATCCATATGTTGGCGCGAGACATCAATAACCGAGCAAGCGCCACCCGGCGGCGCTGCCCCAGTGACAAATCGCGGCAGGGCAGGCGGGAGAAGGGCTCGAGATCCATGTGGGCCAGCGCCTTTTCCGGGGATGTGCGGGGAGTCGTGGCCGCGAGCGTTTGGGCAATGCGCAGATTGTCCAGCGGCGTGAGCTCGGCCTTCAACCCATTCAAATGACCGATATAAGCCAAGTCCTTGTAGTATTCCTCACGTACCTTGTGAATTAGCTCTCCTCGCCAGCGGACTTCACCATGATCCGTGCGCAAAAGCCCGCAGACGATGCGCAGCAAGCTTGTTTTGCCACTGCCATTGCGCCCTTCCACGATCAAAGCGCAACCGGATCCCAAGGTAAAATGCAGTTCATTGAATAAGCTGCGGTCACCGCGCGTACAGGCCAAGTCGTGGGCTTCTAGGACCGGTCCGCCGAGTGTCTTATTCTGCTGCGGCTGCAATGCGATGCGGTATTGCGACCCCCTCATCCTAATCTTATGGGGTCTCGCAGGGCGCTAGGAGCCTGATCAAAAGGATGACGGAGGACGATGGTATCTAAGCGATCGGGGCCGGTAGAAATAATATCGATAGGGACACCCGTTATTTCTGCGATGCGCTCCAGATAGCGCTTGGCGTTCTGCGGCAATTCAGCGTACTTCCTTAGCCCCAGGGTCGAGCCTTTCCACCCGGGCATCGTTTCATACACGGGTTCACAATCGCCTACGGCCTCGGCGCCGAGCGGCAGCGTTGTTACGCGTCTGCCCTGCTGTTGATAACCGACGCAGATCTGAATGTTTTCTATGTCATCGAGCACATCGAGCTTGGTAATGCATAGGCCGGAGAGGCTGTTTATCTGTCTGGCTCGCCGTAATGCCACCGCATCAAACCAACCGCAGCGCCGTACCCTTCCCGTGGTCGCACCCCGTTCCTTACCGCGGCTGGCTAAATAGTCACCTAAATCGTCTGATAATTCGGTAGGAAAAGGCCCAGAACCCACACGTGTCGTATACGCTTTGGTGATCCCCAATACGTAATGAAATGCCCCGGGCCCGACACCGGTGCCCGTTGCCGCTCCTCCGGCTGTGGTATTGGACGACGTCACGTAGGGATAGGTCCCGTGGTCGAGATCCAGCAGGGTACCCTGAGCTCCTTCGAACAAAATGCTTTGATCCTGCTCCTGGTATTGGTGCAGCAGCTCTGTTACGTCGGCAATCAATGGTAGC
>JBOHHR010000202.1:0-2232 GCA_050725475.1 Gammaproteobacteria bacterium
TGATAAACCTTGTCCTTCAAGACAAGGATCCCAATTCCATAGTCGTTCGCGAGTTCATGCATGCGCCACTCCCTGCCCTTGGCCTGGACGCGACTCTTGAGGACATCACCTGGTTTATTCCCGGAAAATATCCAGCGGTGCTGGTGGATGTGGGCGGAGGCCGATACGACATCATCACCAAGTTCGATTTGGTGCGGGCTGTGGGCGCGTTGGCTGAAGGCAAGCGCTGAGAAAACAGCATTACAGGGGCTTTCGACGTGTAATGCCCTTGCAACCAGAACCGGCATGCCACCCCTAGAGATCTTAACGCTATCTCCTTAAACACGAATCAGGAAACAATACCCATGCGTTTCGCAACCAAAGCTATCCACGCCGGTCAGTCACCCGATCCGGCCACGGGCGCCATCATGACTCCCGTCTACCTCACCTCGACCTATGTCCAGGACGCCCCTGGAACGCACAAGGGCTATGAATACGCGCGCACCCAGCATCCCACCCGCAGCGCACTCGAGGCATGCCTCGCGGCGCTCGAAGAGGGGCAGTACGGCTTGGCCTTCGCGAGCGGCATGGCCGCCGAATCCACGGTGCTGCAACTTCTCAAAGCGGGGGATCATGTGCTCTGCGGCCAGGATCTGTATGGCGGCACCTACCGCATCATGACCCGCGTTTATCAGCGTTTCAATATCGAGAGCAGTTTCATCGATGTCTCTCGCCCCGAGAATGTTGCAGCGGCCATGCGGCCGACGACTCGCCTGGTGTGGTTGGAATCTCCCAGCAACCCGATGTTGAGAGTGTGTGACATCGAGACCATCGCGCAGATCGCACATGCAAAAGGGGTCAGAGTGGTGGTCGACAACACCTTCGCCTCCCCTGCGCTACAACAACCGCTCAAACTGGGGGCGGATATCGTCCTCCACAGCACGACGAAATACCTCGGTGGGCATTCGGACGTGGTCGGCGGCGCGATTGTCGTAAACGACGAGGAGCTGTATCAAGATCTCAAGTTTCTGCAAAACGCCGTCGGCGCCATTCCCGGCCCCTTGGATTGCTTTCTCGTGTTGCGCGGCATTAAGACCCTTCCGTTGCGCATGCGCCAACACTGCGAGAATGCGCTGCGGATCGCGCTGCATCTGGCGCAGCAGCGCGAAGTCCTGCGGGTGTTTTATCCGGGTTTGCCCGAAAGTCCCGAGCACCGCCTCGCGAATGAACAGATGTCGGCATTCGGAGGGATGATTTCGCTTGAGCTTGCGGGGGGTAAAGAGCGCAATATCCGGTTCACGACCAAAACCCGGCTTTTCTCCTTAGCGGAAAGCCTGGGAGGTGTCGAATCGCTGATCGGCCATCCCATGACCATGACCCATTCCGCCATACCCCCTGAGCAAACGCAACGGGCCGGGTTACCCGAAGCCTTGGTGCGTTTGTCGGTCGGCTTAGAAGACATCGAAGACCTATTGGAAGACATCGACCAGGCCATTGCGGCCTCATCGAGAGATCAATAAGAGATCGCCACGGGCGCGTCCGCCGGCAAGCAGCGTCTGGACCGGCACCAGAGTGCCGGCGCCCATCACCTCGGAACTGCAGGAGATAACTGGCGTTTCCATCCGGTCAGGTTACTCCGAACCCCGCAGCCCGTGCAACCCGGTGGTGGCAGATAATCGCGGGGCCTGTAGAAGCCGGGGAGTGTTCTCGGACTTTTTTCGGTTACATGGATATCAACGTTTTGGCAAAGCAGCGTCCTTAACAATAGCCGCGACGAGCCGTATGAAGCCGTCGGCAGCTTGCCGCTGACCCGCGCTCGCCCGTTAACAAGCAAGCTACGTCAAAGCAATGCTTTGAATTGCTCAACGGAAAGACCAGCGTCTTTCACAATACCACCCATGGTAAATGGCTTGACTGGATTATGGCGCGGGATGGTTACCAAACGTTCCCCGTTACTCATGACGATGTGTTTACCTTGTCTGATTATCCGAAAACCAGCTTTCTCAAGAGCCCGTATCGCGTCTAGATGGTTGACCCCTGGAAGCTTCGACAAAACTATGCTACTACTTCAATCTCGTGCGTTTCCTGATCGCGGCTAATCTCTTTCACCGCAGCCAGATATTCCTGAATAGCATCCTGAATGTTCTCCAGCGCTTCTTCCTCGGTATCTCCTTCAGACCAACATCCTGGGAGCCCCGGAACTGAAACGCTGATACCCTCTTCGGTACGATGAAAAATAACGGTATATTTCAT
>JBOHHR010000203.1:0-8268 GCA_050725475.1 Gammaproteobacteria bacterium
GCGCAACGTCCAGCTCCGCGAGCTCGCCTACCAGAAGGCCTTACAGCAACAGCAGGTGCGGGTGGTGACCGAATACGAGGTAGCGGAACAGAACAAGCGCCTATTGACCGCCCGCCTCGATCATATCAGAGCCCAAACCGATCGCAAGCGGGCCGAGGCGGGGGTACTTGCCGCTCTCGGGATCATCGCCAGCACCTACGCCGAACGCTCCTCCCAGACGGAGATAGACCGACATCGCTTGACCTTGCTCGAGGCCAATGGAGTGCTGCGTCACTTTGGAGACAAACCATGAGTCGTCCCTCTTCCTGGATACGGTTCGCAGTCACCGCTCAGCTCGCGCTTGCGTGTTGGGTTTTGCTCCCGAAATATAGCCATGGCCAGGAACCTCAGGGCCCGCTGCCCTTAGCGCCGCCCGAGCTCGAAACGCTATCCGTGGTCTCGCAAGATGCGGATTTGGATCAACTCCCGGTTACCGCAATCACCTTAGGAGAGTTGCTGGACAGGAAACCCGCAGCAAGAGAGCAGCGGATTCGCCGTCTCGTTGAAGAGGCTCTGGCGGCTAAGGTCAAAACCGGCGCCTGGCAGCGCCTTGAGGACAAAAAACTCGTATCTCTTGCTGCTCCCGAGGCCGCCTTGGCGGGGCTGAAGAAAAATCTCGCCATTGAGGTGAGTCGGCATGACGGGGAGCAGGCCCACAGAGCGATCCTGGAAGCGGAGGCAGTGTTCGATCCGGTCTTTGACCTAGGTTTCTCCTACGATCAGTCCGACACCCATGAGCGCACGATCCGCGGCCGGGTAAACCAACAATCCTTCCAACCTATCGCTCCCGCAGGTAATCCCCTTGGTCCTGGTAACGTAGACCTTGACCTGCCGTCGGACGTCGAAGCGAGGATAGAGCAGATCCTGGGGGCACGGATTAGAAGGATCATCTTTGGAACCCTGGAGCAAAGCAGCATAGAAACAGACATCTTCGCGAGCCGGGAGCAGGACAACGGCGCTACCGACACTAAAACCTACAACGTGGCCCTCTCTCAGCAATTGCCCTGGGGTCCGCGCTTCGATATCTCAGTGGCCACCACCGATCGCGATGTGTTCTACGACAGGCAAGGCAATTCTTTCGACGCCGACTGGGCGTCCTCGTTGCTCTTCAATCTGGAGCTGCCGGTGCCCGGGGGCAGAAACTTCGGCCCTTATGCGATTTTGGACACAGCGGTTAAGCTCAGCGAGAAAAACGCAGAACGCGGTTACTGGGCGCTCAAGACCACCATCAACTCCACCCTGAGAGACGTCGATCTGGCTTATCTCGACCTGGTGCAAAGCTTGGAAGAGCTTCTGGTACAGATTGAGAACAGACAACTGGTGGAACGTCAGAGCAGGCATACCGAGCGCCTCTTCGACCTAGGTTACGCGACCAATTACGACAGGGCCCAGATCGACGCGGAGCTGGCCCAGGCCAGAGCCCAAGTGGAAGCGGCCAAGAATGACTTCATCGCCGCCTCGGACGCGCTCGCGGTCCTCATCGAGTATTCCGGCAGGGCGGTGCGAGAAAACATCTATGTGCCGACCAACTACCCGTGGCTTGAGATTCCGCTTACACTAGACACCGATTCCGCTCTGGCTGTGGCTAAGTCCTTCCGACCCGAGGTCCACGCGAGTCGGGTGGACTACGAGGCCAGTGAGATCGCGCGTGCGTTCTCCGCAGTGGATGCTAAGCCGGACGTACGCGCCAACGTTTCGATCGAGTCGCTCCAGAACGGTTCCGTCTACGGCTACAAATCCTATTGGGCTTCCCTGGGCGCTATAGGCGATCCCGATACGCTCAACCAGTCCTACGGCGCTTCCTATCGCTACCCGTGGGGCAATCGGGCGGTTAAGGCCCGTCTCGCTCAAGCCGAAGGCGGAGTAGAGGTCAGCGCCCTCGCAAAGCGTTCGACCCAAAACGATGTAGTGAGCGATGTCAACAACGCTCTGAGCAACTTACAAGCGGCCCGCGCCCGTATCGAACATGCCGAACAAAGCTTCGAATCCGCCAGACGAGCCTATAATCGCCTAGCCCGAGTGGAGGAAAGCGGGGGTTCCGTCGCTGAAAACGAATTGATCATCAACATCCGCAACCTACTCACGGCCAAGCTGGCTAAGATCGCCGCAACCATCGACAATAAGCGAGCGGAATCAAATCTGCTCGCGGCCCAAGGAGTGATTGCCCAACATTATGCTGGAATGACCGCGGATAAGCCGATTGAACGGTACCGTCTGGAACTGCTTAGCGAAAAGGGAGACTTTCAGTATTTCCTGCGTTGAGCGGCGCAATGAAATAGTGGGAGAAAAGGGCGAGCACGCGACGATGCGAGCGGAGAGAATAGCGCAATTTCCCAGCGAGTAGATCGCCATGGTTAAAGCTGTTCAGCGGTTTTTTCAAACATTCGGCCTGAGCGACGTGGGACGGGAACGCAGCCTAAACGAAGATTACGTTTGCATCGATGAGGCATTGGGATTATTGATCGTCGCTGACGGAATGGGCGGGCATGCCGCGGGGGAGGTCGCAAGCCGCCAAGCCGCGGAGGCTATCCAAGCTTTTCTGATGCAAACGCACGGGAGCGATCTGCTAGATAGCACCGAGCACGATCTGGAGCTGGACGCCGATAGGACTTTGGAGGATCTCCCTCACCCAGGTCTTGATATCATCAAGGCCGCGGCGCAACGCGCCAACGCCGTCCTCTGCACAGCTAATCAGGAAAAGGGCTGGCCAACGGGGCAAGGCATGGGGACCACCGTGGTCGGTTTATGGGCGCAGAACGCCTCCAACGAATCGGTGGTTTTCAATGTAGGCGATAGTCGCCTTTACCTATATCGAAACCAGCAGTTGTTGCGGCTAACCACCGATCACAGTTTATATCAGCTTTGGCTTGATAGTGGCCAAATCGGACATGCGCCGCCCCTCAATCAGCTCACGCGGGCGTTGGGTATGTCCCCCCATGTTAGCGTGGACAGCCACCTTTACGCGTTTAGCACAGGGGATATCGTCTTACTTTGTTCAGATGGACTGAGCAGCATGGTGCCCGATGCATTGATCGAGGAGACGTTATGCGAGATGGACCGCGCTCGCAACTCACTGCAATCCATTGGTGAGCGGCTAGTCGCCATGGGCAACGAGCGAGGCGGTTGCGATAACATCACGGTCGTTCTCGCGCGGTTCGTGTAAGGAACCTTTTTGCGCCGGGCAAGAGGTGTTCTGGGTAAGTCTTATTTAACGAAAGGGGTTATATATGAACAAAAGCATCTATGTCGTCGTCGGGGGCTTGCTCCTTTCGGGCTGTGCACCCTACGCTTTTCGAGGGGCTGACTTCGAAAATGTGAAGCTTGGAATGAACAAGGCGGAAGTGGCTCAAAACGCCGGGCGGCCAACCAGCGTGATTGGATCGAAAAAGATCGATGCCAGCACGGTAGAGGTGTTGGAGTACCGTCGCGGGGGGTTATGGTGGGGCGATTTGGATGAGTCCTATTGGTTTTTCTTCAATAACGATAAACTGGAGAAATGGGGCAGACCTGGTGACCATTTGCGCTATATAGAATAGAGATCCTGCCTGAAGCCAGCGCTTAAACTTTGGCGCTGAGGACTTCTTTTTGCAGCCACTTGCCGAACAAATGGTCACATATCTGTTGCTTGAGGGTTTCGTTCAAAGTAGGCGTGTTGATCTCTTCAACTCTGTAGAGCACCCAATAACCGCTTTGCTCGTAGGGTCCAAGCACGCTATCCGGCTGCGCGGCGAATATCTCTTGTTCAATGAGCTTAGGAAGGGTGCCGGGCTTGATCCCGCCGAGAAAGCCGCCCGCTATGCGGGTGTTTTTTTCCATGGATATCCTCCGCGCTACGGTCGCGAAGTCCTCCTGGTGAGCTACGATTCGTTCTTTGGCCTGGTGGGCTTTTATCTGCTGGGCACATACGATGCGGGAGACATAGGCCATCAAGAAATCGTTCTTATGTTCTCCAAAAAATTCAGTAACATCGGCGTCCGTGATGATTTTTTCCTTTAACTTCTTGCGCAGAAGCTCTAGGCGCACCGCTTCATTCCATTGATCCATGAGGATGCCGTGCCACTTGCAATATCGATTCATGTCGATGGCGTTGAGCAAGCCTAATAAACGGCGCTTCGCATCGGCATGTTCATAAAATTCTCTATCGCCAATCTGAATATTGAACTCTTCACCCTTGGCAGCGATCACGCGGGCTTCAATCAGTTGATAAATAGCGTTCCGGAAAGTGCCATTTACTTTTAGATACACCGTCACCTCGTCAACGGTGATGGGCGCGCCGTTTACTGTGGTCAGTACGTCCTGCATTTCCATAGTAAAACTCCTCTCTGAGGGAGCCTTAACCTTTAGTATTCGATTCATTTTTGCAACCCCTAGCGCAGGAAAGAGTCGATCTGTTGGCGATTGTTACACGGTTATTCGATCCGATCTGTGAAATATTCACCTATTCCCGTGCTCCTAAGTCCAAGTAGATATGGCTTCCATCCCGCTTCCCGGGCTATTCCCCCTCGCTAGGAGGCTGCCGGACCTAGGAAGAACCTACTGCGGCGGTGGGAAATCGGTCCATAGTTTCGATCATTTTCGTTAAATAGTTACCACTATTCGCCTCAAATGATCGAAAATCTGCCCTCTATTTTTCACTCGCCTCGCTACGGTTTCCTAAGTCCGGCAGGCTCCTAGAGGAAACCGTAAAGCCAGGGATCGTCCGACGGCACCTGTTGTCAGGCTCCAATCAGTGCTAATGGATTATATATACCTAGGCCCGGTCACCGATAGAGCTTGCGCTGTAGTAACGCCCCTAGTTGCGACCGGTTGCGCAGCCAATCACCTATCAAATTGACCGAAAGCGAAAACCTGTTAGCCTATTAGTCGGGTTAAGGGGATGCAGCGGGAGGGGTCAGCTCCCCACTTCGAGCACTTTCTATAACCAGGAAGAAGATGGCGAAACCCCCAGAAAGGTCGGATAAGAGTAAAGCCGCCCGCGACGAGGCGACGGTTGTCTACGTTAGTCCCTTAGATGTAGTACAGAACCAACTGCCAAAAGCGGAGCTCGTATGTCTCGAAACGCTTGACGAGCGGTTTAAGGGTTTACGGATCCCTCTCGTTGATACCGAACAGACCATTGGACGAGACCCGGAGAACAGTATCAGTATCGAGTACAGTAAGATCTCGCGACGCCATGCCCACATTTTGGCCGGGCGGGGAGTATGGGAGATCGAAGATCTGAAAAGCAACAATGGGGTCTACGTCAACGAAGAGAGAATTACCCGTGCCCCGCTTAAACATGATGATGTCGTCCGCATTGGCCCCCTCTCATTCCGTTATGCCCTAGAGCAAGCTCCGACTTCGGACGCGAGCTCTCCCTTGGGAGCCGGTGGTACGATGTACGCTGGTCACCCTGCCGTAGCGGCTTACCTCACCCCGCAGGAGAAGTCGGATGAGCTTTTACGGCAGGCTCCCCCGCGCCCATCTTCCCGGGAGTCCAAAGCCGACAGCGCACCAGTTTCAGAGAAACGGGCCTTTCCCCTGCGGTATCTTCTCGCTTTGTTGTTGGTGCTAGGGCTAGCGGGAGGCGGCTATCTCTACAGTAGCTACCTCGAGGCGCGAGAAATCGAGGCGCTTGTAGCAAAATACAGTGACGACATACGCAGGTTTCTAGAAAGTTATGAAGGGGAGGGCGCGGAAGAGGAATTGGATGTGATCAGAACCATCGCGGCCGGGGTCGATATTGCTACGGGACAGCATCCCGGAAGCCTTCAGTTAAAGGAGGTTCAGGCCCGCCTCATGTTTCTCGAATGTGAACGCAAGCTCCAGGCTTTATTGATCGAGGAGAGGGTGCAAGTACAGAAAGCGTTAAAACTGGTAGAGAACACGAAAGCAAAGCTTCCCGTTTTATCTGAGGGCGAAACATCAAAGGGCGACCAGAGAAATGGTGTGGAAGTGGTCGCTGATCTCCTTGACTTGGCTAGAATCATCGTCAAGTTCAAACAGTTTAGCCAGAGATTCTCTGATCCGGCCAGCCCCGGGTCTGATAAACCAGACCCCTACGACCACGACTTGAGTGAGATGCAGAACTTGAAGGACGAGTTCGTCAGGCACAAAAAGAAATATCACCTGCCGCTGTCGGTGACCTACGTCTATTTTCAACGCATGGTAACGGATGTCGAGGAGAACGATCTGCGTCTCTTGAACCGCTGGAACGCGCGTAGGCGATCATCATCCCACTGATTTGTCTTGTGGTGTCCGCAGGCTTTCTCAAGCTCCGAAGCCAGCACAGCATAGAGCCCTGCCCTGGAAAACAAGATATATTGTCTCGTATAACTGTACTAAGGGTTGCGCGAGATCGTAAATGTACCCTGGCAAGCCGCATTAGGGCGGGCTTTAGGGGTATGTTCCCTGGCTGGTACAGTACGTGCATAAGTGCTATAAATTAGCATCAGAGGAACTAAAGATGGACGATTCGCTTTTTCGTTACAAAGCGGGAGGGGAGCAAAGTCCCGTCGCCTATCCTGGCAGCGGCATCGGCGAAACCTCCAAACAGCAAGGCGGTGAGCATCCTCACGAGACCGGTCTCTTGCCTTTTGCGTACCAGGAGCATGGCATTTCCCCCCACTCAAGCCTGTACGAAGGCGATACCGATAAGTCGGTAGGAAACATCCATATTCCGGCGTGAATTTCCTGTAACTGGCCAAGTAAGCCCTGGTGAGTACCTCCGCGGACAGGAATTGCGCCCGCCGCCCTACCTCCTGGCCCCAACATAACGGCGGAACAGCTCTTTTTAGGATTAAAGCTTTCGATCGAGATTGGGATCCATCATTATTATCTTTCTCTTGTCGTTGTGTCTGTGGCCTAGAGGATCTGTATCGTTTAGTTCCCGGTGCCGTATCCCCAACGGGATTACTCGCGAACCTGATGCTCTCGGACGCTCAGCCTCACAGCCACGGCCACACCCGAAGAGGACGAGTCCTGGCTAGCTTGATCTTCAAATCCCTCCCATAGGAATTAACACTTATAAGTGTTTGAAAAACGGAGCGAGGCGCCGACCTGTGTTGCGCTTGAGCCGAGTTGAAAAAGTCTAAGGACGGGCTTTTTTAACGCGCTGCTAGTCCACGGGCGCTTCCGACACTTCCTGTTTTTCCGTAGCCTGCACGTCACCCCGACACGAAGCCTGCTCGCCGCCCGGATGCGTTGAGAGCAAACTCTTGGACGTCTTTTCGATCCATTCCTGAGCTATTTCCGCGATCTGCCGCGCACTCTTATGCTGTGGATCCAGGACGGGACCGATGACGACATCGATGACTCCTGGATGTTTTAGCACCGATCTCTTGGCCCAGAAAAGCCCCGAGTTATGTGCCGCCAGAACGACCGGGCATCGAGCATGTTTCGCGAGGGCGGCGCCCCCGGCCGCATGGTCTCGTGTTTCTGTGGGCTGCACGCGCCTGCCCTCGGGAAAGATGAGGACCCAAAACCCGCTGCGCAGGCGCTCTGTGCCCTGAGTCAGTACCTGACGCAGAGCACGTGTGCCGCCATTGAGGCTGATGGCGATGGGGCTAAGTGCCGCCAAGCCCCAGCCAAAAAACGGTATCCAGAGCAAATTGCGCTTCAACACCCACACATGAGGGGGGAAGATGGCTTGAAAAGCCAAGGTTTCCCACGCCGATTGATGATTCGCCAGGATGACCGCGGGACCTTTCGGAATGTTTTCCCGACCCGTGACCCGATAGCGGAGATGGCAACATTTCTCGAGCCACCACAGGGTAAAGTGGGTCCAGCGGGTAACGAGGTAATAGCGCAGAAATGGGGGAAAAGGAAGCAGGAGGACACTCAGCAAGCCAAAGAAGATCACGACTAAAGTCGCCACGAAGTAGAATACGATCGAACGCACCCAAATCACTGCGACCCCCCCACCAGTTCGTGCACCGCCGCCGCTAGATCGGGATACACGGGCACCTTATCCAGATCGAATTCGCTCGCAAGGGTCTCACACCCTTTGCCGGTTTTGACCAAGCGTGGAGCAGCACCGGCACGTTGGGCGGCCTTGATGTCGCTTGACCTATCGCCGACCGCCGGCACACCCCTCAATGACACCCCCAAACGCGTAGCCAATTCCAGGTACAGGCCCGGATTGGGCTTGCGGCACGGGCAGCGATCTTCGGGTGTGTGCGGACAGAAGAAAATGGCATCGATGACCCCCCCCGCCGTAATGACCTGCCGGTGCATTTCCTCATGAATGCG
>JBOHHR010000204.1:0-5499 GCA_050725475.1 Gammaproteobacteria bacterium
AGATTGCCCAGTGTATCGATTCCGTGGGCGTCGGTTTTCTGTTCGCACCCGCTCACCACGGTGCCATGAAGCACGCGATAGGGCCGCGCCGGGAGCTTGGCACACGCACCCTCTTCAACCTCCTCGGCCCGCTCTGCAATCCTGCCCGGGCGCCCGCTCAACTCATGGGGATCTACAGCCCGCGGTGGTTAGAGCCTATGGCCCAGGCCCTAAAGCGTTTGGGTGGCGAGCGTGCGCTGGTGGTGCACGCGGACGACGGTATGGATGAAATCAGCATCGGGGCGCCGACGAGGGTGGCGGAGATCAAGAACGGCGAGGTCGCGCGCTATGCCATCACCCCGGAGCAATTCGGTTTTGTCCGCGCGGATCTCGCGAGCATCCGTGCGCGCGATGCCGCCGAGAGCCTGCGCTTGATGCAGGCGGTGTTGCGGGGAGAACCGGGCCCCGCGCTCGACATCGTGTTGCTGAACGCCGGGGCGGCGATTTACCTTGCGGGGCGCGTCGAGACTCTCACGCAAGGAATCGCCTGTGCGCGGGAGGCGATCGGTTCGGGAAAAGCGCTGGAGACCTTGCGGGCCTTCACCGCATTGACGCAACAACTGGTTAAGAGATCGGCTTAGCTTATGGGTCATATCCCCGACATCCTCGCTGAAATACTAAAACACAAGCGGGTGGAGCTTTCACAGCGCCAAGCAAGCTGTTCCCTTGCGGAGATGAAATCGCGCGCTCAGGACAGCGCCCCGACCCGTAGTTTTACCGCTGCCATCCAGCGATGCGTCGCAAGCGGTAAGCCGGCGGTGATCGCGGAGCTAAAAAGGGCTTCGCCCAGCAAGGGCGTGATCAGAGAGGAGTATGCGCCGCAAGAAATAGCGCGCTCATACCAGCAGGGGGGTGCCGCCTGCCTGTCCGTACTTACCGATAAAAACTATTTCCAAGGGTGCGACGAGCACTTGGTGCTGGCACGCGCGGCCTGCCAGCTCCCCGTCTTGCGCAAGGATTTCACCATCGACGCCTACCAGGTTTACGAAGCGAGGGTTTTAGGCGCGGATTGCATTCTTTTGATCGTAGCCGCCCTGGGAGACACGCCTCTGCAAGAGCTATCGGAGTTGGCGGGGGAGCTGGGCTTGGATGTGCTGGTCGAGGTTCACGATCGGGAACAATTAGAGCGCGGTATGAGGTTACGCACCCCGCTTATCGGGATCAACAATCGAGACTTGCGCACGTTTGAGACCGATCTCCACACGACCCTGCGCCTGCTGGTTGATGTATACCCCGATCGGACGGTGGTCGCCGAAAGCGGCATCCACTCACCGGCGGATGTCGCGCTCCTCAGGCGTCACAGCGTCAATGCGTTTTTGGTCGGAGAGGCGTTTATGTCCGCACCCGATCCCGGCAAAAAGTTGAAGAGCCTGTTCTTTTGATGCAAGCTCAGCCTTGACTCTTGTAATGTAACGGGAGTGAATGATGGATTATATTATCGGTATGGGAGCCATACGGTGTACGTTTTCAACATTGAGTACCCCTTTGTTTGGGTGACGAAGTATCGGTATAAGGTGCTGACGGGCGATGTTGCCATCAGGGTCCGAGAGTTGGTGCGGCAAATATGCGAGATTTTCGAGATCCGGATTATCACGGGAGTCGTCAGCAAAGACCACCAGGGCGTTAATGCTGCCCTGCTCGTTGTAAATGGGGATCACGATGGACAGCGGACCATCGAAGGAGCCGGGCTTACCCTGAGTCGCTGGCTCCACGGATCAATCGAAATTAGCGAAGATCGCGGTGTCTTCGCCCAAGCTCGATTCTATACGGGCGGCATTCCTCTTCGCCTCGCCGCGGCTGGAAAAGGGGCCGGCTAAGACGCGGTGCATTCCATCGGCAGTAATCGGTTTCGCGAGGATGGGCGGACCCATATGCCGCAACATCGCCACAAGCTTCTGTGCGTTACGTTCCAATCTGAAGCTCCCGGCTTGAATAAACCAACCTTTGTTTGCCGTTGTCAATCCGGCGACCACCACGGTGTCCAGAAATGAAACTCCCCCGGTGGGGGTCTGGTAAACCGGCAAGGTGGCAACGATCTGCTCTAAGTCGGGAGCAGCGGGCGAGAGGCCGACCGGGATCCCACGTGCAGCTAGTGCCAAACGTTGCGCCTTTTCCCAGTCTATGGCCGTTTCGATCGTCGAGCGCTGCAGCGCTTCTTTTATCACCTGCTGCAGGGGCTGTAGATCGTCGCCCCAGGCGCGGCGCTGCTCCGAAAGTAGAGGATAAGCTTGCAGGTACAGCGCACCGTCGCGCCAGCCAGCAAGATAGGGTTGGTTTAGGATCCGCACCGGGGTACCTAAGGGGATATGTGCAAACAGGGCTTCGATATCTTCTGGATAAAGCTGGACGCAGCCATGGCTCACGCGCATGCCGATCCCGGCCGGCTTGTTGGTACCGTGGATCAAGTAACTCGGAAATCCTAAGCGCAGGGCAAATGCGCCCAAGGGATTGTCGGGGCCGGGAGGGACCTTGGCAGGCAGGGGATCGCCGGATTGCGCGTGCTCTTTAAGAATGGACTGCGGTACATACCAGGTGGGATTGACCACTTTTTTCACGATCGTGCTCACCCCTAGGGGGGTACCCCATCCTTCCCGGCCGATCCCTATCGCATGGGTTATCACCTGTGGCGTGGCGCCATCCGCAGCTTTGGGAAAATAAAACAAGCGCATTGCCGCGAGGTTGAGAACGAGACCTTGGCGCGGCGCATGCGGAAGCACATGCCGCGTCGGTAGCACAATCGCGGTGCCCGCTCCGGGCAACCACCGGTCCACGCCGGGGTTGGCGGCCACGATTTCACCGATCCCTAAGTTGTAGCGGCGGGCGAGATCGAACAAGGTATCGTCTTCACGCGTTGTCACAACGTAAAGGTCACCGACCACCTCGGTAGTTTCGGATAGGTCGAACACGCTGGCTCTCGGCGGCGGAGGCACTTCGGGTTTTTGCGGCGTAACGGTGACCTCAAGCGCGGTGCGCTGCCACCAGAGCAGGCTTTGGCATGCGGGCAGACCGCCGAGGATGAAAAGCAACCCCGCTGTAAGAACAACGCGATCCCGTTTACAGCCGTAGCCGGGCACGGCTTACACCCGTCGCGCCAAGAAACAATGGCTAAAGACACCGCCCCGCCATTCTTGCATCTGCCACCGGTCATCCTTCGGCCACAGCACTGACAACTCCTTTCCCTTAAAACCGGCATGGACGCTGACCCGCGCGTCGTGCCGAATCAAAGGCCCGATGCCGGCCAGGGCTAGGAACGCGCACCCGCCAAGCGCGACTGGCGAGCGCCGAGGCTCGCAGGCCACGAAGGCGTGGGTTGTAGCGGCCAGCCTTTGAAACAGCAGAGCAAGGGCACGGGTTTGGAGATGGTGCAAAAAGAGATTCACCGTCACCAGATCGACGGTTTCTCGAGGATGGTCGGTGACCCAATCGAAAACGTCGGACGTGACGCTGATCGCTTCCCAGCCAAGCGCACGAAACGCTTCCAGGGTGGTAATGCTCACCAAAGCTTGGCGATCGATCAAGAAAAGCGTGACCGAAGGCCAGCGGTGTGCGAGCCGGCGCGCCACGCGCAACGAGAAACGGCCATCGCCCGATCCGAGCTCGACTACAACCCGCGGCGGCGTCTCGCCTGCGCCAGCCTTCAGCAAGCGGCCCATGATGAAGCTCTGCCCGATCAGCGTATTGATCCGATGTAGGTCCTCTCGGGCGCGCAATGCCCGTGGGTCGTTTCTTGCGAGTCCATCGAGGATCTCGGGGCATACGCGTCGTGGGAAGCTCATAAGCCGGCTTGGAAAGATTCGAGGTGCTGCGGTAGGATGCCCATTCGTTGTTCAGCTCAGCGCTTGTGAAAAAATCTGCTGCGCTCGGGATCTCGCGTTCCGGCGGTGCTCGGAATCCTCATGTATTTCAGTATACACTCCGGTTCCTCCGCTCCGGCGGAACACGACCTCCTCTCGCTCGCGACGATTTTTTCACAAGCTCTCAGCCTGTCAATATCCCTGGGGCAGTTTACCGGGTATTTCTATCACTCTGTCTTTCCCGATTTTGATATATCCCCCCACCGCTAGATCCTTCATGATGCGGCTCACCATTTCCCGGGATGCCCCTACCATATTGGCGATGTCCTGGTGGGTTAAGCGCTGCTTAATGATCCCGATCCCGTTTTCCTCATGGGCGAGGTTGAGCAGCACCCGGGCCACGCGGCCGTAAACATCCAGCAAGGCGAGGCTCTTCACATTTCTGGTTAAAAATCGGATGCGGTCGACCAACGGCCGCATCATTTTGAATGCCAATTGCGGATGCTGGGAAAGGCATTGCTCGAATTCAGAGCGACATACCACGGTGAGCCAAGTGTCCTCCAGGGTTAGCACGGACGCGGAGCGTGGTTTTTGGTCGATCAGCGCCAGCTCGCCGAAGTATTCCCCCGGACCCTCGAGACTCAAAATAACTTCCTTGCCCTGGTCATCGCTGGCATAGATTTTTACCCTGCCTTCGTTAATGAGGTAAAGGCAGTCGCTCTCATCGCCCTCGCTAAGCACGATGGTGCCCTTAAGATAGCTTCGCTTTACCCCATGCGCGGCTATCACTGCGAGATCGTGTGCTGTAAGCTCGGTAAACAGTCCGACATTCATCGTTCGAACGCCCCGCAAAAAATGGCAAAATAGCCGGCATTTACTCCCTTGTAGCGAAATTGCCGATGGTGAAAAAGCTCCCTCCGTTAGTCATTACAAAAGATCGACCCCTCCCGGAGTCGAATTTTCGCCGTAAGCGCAGAACTACGCAAGCCGTACAGTCTCACCGCCGGTGAATTTTGGCTTATTGAAGAAAGGCTTTTCGTTGGGCTCGGTGACTGCGGCCATCGGGCTGTGCGCTTTGCCCGTTTTGAACGCCCTCGAAATCGATTGGGGCGGCGGCTGGCTATTTGGCCTGAGGGGTGAAAGGCCCGCCCCAGAGGAAGTGATGGTGGTTACCATAGACCAGGAATCCTCTCGACGCCTTGGTCTCCCGAATATACCCCGGCAGTGGCCGCGGTCCCTACACGCCCAGGTGGTCAGGAATTTGACCCGATGGGGCGCGCGGGTAATCGCTTTCGACGTGCGCTTCGAACAAAATAGAACGGCCAGCGACGATGAGGAGTTCGCAAGCGCTGTGCGGGAAGCGGGAAACGTGGTGCTGTTCGCCTACCTGGCGAAACAAAGGCACGCCGCGAGTGATGGGCAAACCGAGGCGTTCAGCGAGCGCATCATTGCGCCTATCCCTGCGCTAGCGGATGCAGCAGCAGCGTCTGCGCCTTTCCCCTTGCCGAAGCTGCCAGTCAAGGTTCACCAATATTGGTTATTCAAACCCGAGGCCGGGGATGCACCCACTCTTCCCGTGGTCGCGATGCAGGTCTTTGCGCGGCCAGAGTATCGCCGTGCCCTGGATCCTCTGCTGCGTGCTCAACTGCTGCAATCAGATCCGGGG
>JBOHHR010000205.1:0-6247 GCA_050725475.1 Gammaproteobacteria bacterium
CGGACCGCTCCAGGGCGCGGGCGAGTGTCGAGCGGGATCGAATCCAGGCTTGCACGGGCTCGATCGCGCGGAACACCAGAGGATTGAGTGCCATCGAAATAAGTGCTCCTGCCAGAATGAGGCTCTGACCTTCCGTCGGCAGGAGCTTTAGGGATACCCCCAGATCCGCGAGGATGAACGAGAACTCACCGATCTGCGCCAGGCTCGCCGATACCGTGAGCGCCGTGTTGAGCGGGTAGCGGAAGGCAAGGACGAGAAGAAAGGCGGCCAGGGACTTGCCGAAAACGATGATCGCGACGACTACGACCACCCGCAGCGGTTCGCGGATCAGCATCTCCGGATCGAACAGCATCCCGACCGAGACGAAGAATAGAACGGAAAACGCATCCCTTAGCGGCAAAGACTCGGCAGCGGCCCGGTGGCTCAGGGCGGATTCCCGCATGACCATCCCGGCGAAGAACGCCCCGAGGGCGAAGGAAACGCCAAAAAGCTCGGCGGAGCCGTAAGCGATGCCCACCGCGGCCGCGATCACGCACAACGTGAAAAGTTCGCGCGATCCCGTGCGAGCGACCTGCCAGAGCAACCAGGGGAAGACGCGCCGGCCGGCCACGAGCATGAGTACGAGAAAAACTGAGACTTGGCCGAGCGTGAGCGCGAGCGTTGTCAGGAGATCTTTGTCTCCTGCTCCCTCGGCAACGCCGTATGCGGCGTCGCCGTCGAGCCATCCCGCAAGGACTGGCAGCAGCACCAGGACCAAGACCATTGCCAGGTCCTCGACCACGAGCCAGCCGACGGCGATGCGGCCGTTGATGGACTCAAGAACGCCGCGATCCTCCAGCGCCCGAAGGAGTACGACCGTGCTCGCCACGGAGAGGGCGAGACCGAACACGATGCCTGCGCCAAAGCTCCAACCCCAAAGGGATGTGACAATCCCACCGAGCTCGGTCGCAATCGCAATCTGGACAATTGCGCCCGGCAGCGCGATGCGGCGAACAGCCAATAGGTCGTCCAGGGAGAAATGCAGCCCGACACCGAACATCAGCAGCATTACCCCGATCTCGGCGAGCTGGCGTGAAAGTTCGAGGTTGGCGACAAAGCCTGGCGTGGCCGGACCTATGATCACGCCGGCAATCAAGTAACCGACGAGAGCCGGCAGCTTCAGCCGTACGGCGACAAAGCCCAGAATCAGGGCAAATCCCAAAGCAGCGGCAATCGTGGTGATCAGGGTAACGTCATGAGGCACGCGTCTTTTCTCCTTTCACCGATTATCCCTGACTCATTGCCCCGCCGACCTCGTCGGTCACGATCCCAAACGGCAATGCGCGCCCAACCGATGTGGCAACAAGCGCTGATGACGACAGTCACATCAACATGACCGCAATAGCGGCGCTTGACATATGGCCCTTGGGGTACTCGCCCATTACGTATCTGAGGATACGACATCGAACGATATGTGCAAACACTCCCGGCGAAGAAGTACTCCGAGATGTAACGCGAAGGTCCAAACGACCGACTAACTCATGCGCTCCGTGCCGCAACGCCACCGGGGGTTGACAAACGAACCCTCATAGAAGGATTTTATCCGCCGTGGCACGATGTTGGTGTACCGCAGGGTACCGACCCACGGCGGATAAAAGCTGTTGGACTGAACCGCTGGATCGAAGCCCCGTGCCAGGATCGCTTATCTTTTTTTTATCGATTTGCGAGGACAAGGTCGTGAGGTCTTGGTCGTTGGCCAAGATCCTCGCTCATGCGCTGCAAAGCGGCGAAGCAGGTTTGGTCTACGATGACATCTTGGCTGGAATGACGACGTGGTCCAGGATCGGCTCCTTGCCAATGCGCGTGCTTCTGGAGAAATACCACTGAACCTCAGTCCAACAGGCTGCTCCTTACGTTGCCGATGTTACCAAGGGGTTTCGGTGAATTTCTTACTGCCTAACGCGCGCCTGGCGATACCTCCGCTCCTGAACTCAGTTCGCGCTGAAGATGCTCGTGAATCGTCCGCGCAGCCACCTGATGACCGAGCTCTGTCCAATGAGTATCATTTTCCAGGAACAAAGGTTTGCTCCGGTTTACCGCTTCGATAAAGGCGGGCGTTAAATCAACGAATCCAATATGGGGCGAGATATCCGCCACCAGGTTCTGCATCCGTTGCGGCAGATCATCGATCTCCGCCGGTAACTTCGAGTTCTCCGGAGTACGGATCACATCCTTATACACTCTGATTTTCCCCGGCAAAAAAGCAACGACCAATTCGGCCCCATGCTGTGTGCTTACTCGGTGCGCCTCAGCGAATATATCCCCTAGTTTGTTCAATGCAGTCAAATCGCGTTTGGTTAGGGGGCGCAAGTCACCAAACAGCAGTTGCACGGTGTCCCCGCTTCGCTCGTCATAATCCCCGGCTATGAGGCTCGCGTTTGAATCGGGCTTGCACTTAAACCACACCTCCCATAGCGCGGTCAAGCTGTTACGCAAGAACGACCTATCTAGCGCGGAACCATCGGGCCCATCGAGTTTCAGTTGAGCGATGGTTTCTTCGTATTCAAGCAAATCGACAAGGTCGTTCCCCTCATAAAACGCCCACACGATGACCTTAGGGCTCACAGGAACGGCGTATCGTTTGAGAACCGCCAGCTCTTGTTGTGGGCCATAACCGCTCCTGCCTAGATTCACTACGCTGGCGTTCATATAACGCTGCAGAACAGAACTGATAGCTAAGGTGTCATCGCCGCTTGTTTGAATGCCTTCGATGTAGGAATCTCCAAGGACGGCGATGTCAGCCCGGTATATTTCCGCCGCGTTGCGAAAGCCGTTCCGATCGTAACGAACATCGTAGTAGTAAGGCTCTACCGGGGAACAGAATTTGGCTGCAAGGTTCGGTTTCTCCATACCGGAGATTCGTACGTAAGGTCTCCGTACATAAAGCAGCTCTGGATCGAATTCGTTAAGCGGACGCAACCAACCTGGTTGGTCCGATGTCGGGATAATTCTTCTGTAATCAACCAGCCCAGAAAATGAAAGTGCTTCGAGACTCCCGATCGCAACACAAGCGGACCCGGTAATGAGCACAAAGCGACCGATCAGCTCCCGTCGAGATAGTTTTGAGAACGACCAAATAATTCCCCACGCCAAGAAATAGGAGGCAACGAGGTTTGAAACAAGGTGGTGCCCCGTGGTTATGTCCAACCCCCATACGCCAACCAATCCGCCCAAAAAAAACAACGATGCAAAAATAGACAAGAGCGCTCCCTGTATATTCCGCTTTCTGGCACCCACACTGCTGTTCCCGGTTAAGCTCATCGATTCGGCCCCCAAGGGGCGAGCGGTCTGTAAGGAATTCAAAACAAGGTATAAATAAACGGCGCTACCGCAGAGCCTTGGGTTAATACGATTAAGGCACCCAGCAACACCATGATGATGATGATCGGCGCGAGCCAGAACTTTTTGCGCTCACGCATGAACGACCAGAGATCTTTGAGTAGCTCCAGCATCAGAACGGTCTCTCCAGCTTATGTCTCGGAGATTTTCGACTCGTGACCCGGTACGTCGAAACAAATCCGGGGCGCGTTCCACCAGCACTGCGGGTGCGAAAGGGCGGAACGAGTCGCGGTACTTGATCTTCAGATTCATCACCGACTGCATCTTCGGGCTGCGTGGGTCACCCAGTATAGAACGCCCGCCCAAGGACCACTCTGCAATTAAGGAAGTTCCGAAAAACCATGTGGTTCGGAGACGTTAGAGGTTTGGGACCTTTCTTGAATCCGCCTCTTCCGCCGTGGGAGACCTGAAAAATCGAGAACGGCGGTCCTCCAAATTGACCAATGCGCAATGATAGGCATAACCTCGCCCGGCGGTCTATCAGCGCTGCGCTTAGCGTTTGTAGGCGTCGTCCTACAATGACTATGCAGTCACTCAGCCGACGATCGCGGTGAGATTGCATTATCCATCGCCGACCCTTTTCTTTTTAAGAAATAAGGTTGGGAAGCGGCAACACGGAAGCTAATTGTATCTACTTTACTCGCTGTCTATTGTATTAGACCGTGCCGAGTGCAATATTGGGTTAAATCCGCATTTGTATTTAGCTTCATCTTGCGCAGAACCCTACTGCGGTAAGTGCTGATCGTCTTGGGGCTCAAGCACGCTTCCTGCGCGATCTCAGTTACCGCTCTACCGGAAGCGATCAAACGCATAACGCGGAACTCGCGCTGAGATAGCAGTTCGTGCGGTAGCTTGCCCGCACCGTCGATCAGGTCAAAGGCGAGCTTTTTCGCCAATTGCTCGCTGATGTATTTGCCGCCCGCGAGGATTTTTTTCACCGCGTTGACCAGCTCCTTGGGGGCGCGTTCTTTGGTCAAGTATCCCGAGGCTCCGGCTTTCAATGCGGGTACCGCAAACTGAACGTCGCTGTACATGCTCAACACCAACACCGGCAACTTGGGTCGGATGCGCTTAAGCTCGCTTAGACATTCGAGTCCGCTTTTCTCGGGTAACGAGAGATCGAGCAATACCAGGTCACAGTCTTTCGTGCATATGTGTTCCCGCATGCTCGCGGGGTCCCCCGCCTCATCGACCGTTGCATCTAGAGGCGCTTCCGTCAGGATTTGTTTTACCCCATGGCGCACGATGGGATGGTCATCGACTATTAGGATTTTTGTACCCTTTGGGTCTTGCGCACTGACTGATCTCGTGATGGGTACGTCTAATCTAACAGTGGTACCAACGCCGGGATCGCTATGAATATCCAGTGAACCACCCAAGATCCGTGCGCGTTCTTGCATTCCGATGATACCCATCGACACGGAGTCAGCGGCTTCAACACCGGCGACGCGCCCGTTGTCGCTGACTTCCAGAAGCAACGAACCCTCCTCCCAAAACAGCTTGATCTCAACCTGGCTTGCTCGTGCGTGCCGGGCTACGTTCGTCATGGCTTCCTGGTAAACACGAAAAATGCCGAGCGCACGATCTTGCTCAAGTGCACTATCGCCCACCAAACTGACTTCACAGTGGATGCCGCTGCGTTCCTCAAACTGCCGCGCGTGGGTCTCTATGGCTGCGCCCAGGCCAACCTTGTCCAATAGCGGAGGTCTCAAGTCGCTAGCGATCTGACGAACGTTGGTAATCATGCTTTCGACTGCTTCAGACATCGATTTGATCTTGGTCCGCACAGCACTAAACTCTTGCTGCGCCGGTGGCTGTTGCAGGTGCGCATCTATCCACCCGAGATCGATCGCTAAGCTTGTGAGTGTCTGTCCCAACTCATCGTGGATGTCCCGCGAGATGCGCACCCGTTCGGCTTCAATAGCAGAATCGAGGTGAACCGCAAACGCGCGGAGCCGCTCTCGGGATTCTCGCAACTCTTGTTCGAGCTTGCGCTCGCTGATGTCGCGAATAAAACAATAATTCCCGACGAACTTGTCCCGCGATCCAGTGATCGCGACCAGCAATGCCTGCACGTGAAACGCAGAGCCGTCCTTACGCACTACTCTTCCTTCGAAGTCTGCCTGACCTTTTTCTCGCAGCCGCTCGTGGGCAGCCAGCGCAAGCTGCTGGTCCTCTGGATGAATGATCGGCCTCCAGTCGGCTCCAAGCAACTCGGAATGCCCGTAGCCCGACATCCGCGCATAATGGTCGTTAACCTCCACATACCGACCCCTAGCGTCACAGCGCGCGACTCCGGGCATGGCGTTAGCGAGCGCAATGTTCAATTGTTGAACCGCGCGCTGTGAGCGCTTCAGTTCGGTAATGTCGTTATTGACTTCAAGGATCGTCGCCGGGACGCCCTGTGCGTCCTTGTGTAACACCCAGTGGCTGGCCACCGCGATCTGGTGTCCGTCACGGGTGCGATGCATCAGCTCACCTGTCCATTGGCCATCTTTCCAAAGCTGAGTTTTAATGCTACTGAGGGGCTCTGGAAACTGTGTCCGCAGCAAAGCATGCGATATTTGCCCCAAAGCTTCCTCCTTGTTCCACCCGTATAGGTGTTGGGCGCCAGTGTTCCAGAAGATGATCTGGTCTTTGATGTTGCGAACTAAGACGTGCGCCAGATCCAGGATCTCTTCTTGCTGAAGTTTTTGCCCTCTCATCGGCGGTAAACCACTTCCTGCTTCGGCGCCGGCTCGAAATCCCATTGCTAACACGCTGGCAACCGCGCTTACAGTAGCGGTGTATCGTCCGGCTCTTCGATCACCGGGTTTTCGATGTGCCCGATCCGTTCGATTTCAACACGCACCCGATCCCCGGGTTTAAG
>JBOHHR010000206.1:0-4158 GCA_050725475.1 Gammaproteobacteria bacterium
CATCGGTTCCGCTCCTGGAGCCGACCGCCCCTTCGCTCCACGCTCCTCAAAGCACA
The DNA here is from genome assembly GCA_050725475.1 of Gammaproteobacteria bacterium. Taxonomy (GTDB): domain Bacteria; phylum Pseudomonadota; class Gammaproteobacteria; order JBOHHR01; family JBOHHR01; genus JBOHHR01. The sequence goes on from JBOHHR010000206.1 coordinate 57, forward strand.
AAAACGCTTCGATATTCGATGGCTGACTCGGTCGAATGGCCGGACTAGCCCCCGATCCAATACCCAGATCACGCGTCACTGACCAGTAACCGGTTCAGTGCTAGCTTCCTTCTTCACGAAAAAGGGCTTTTAAAAATACTATTCTCCGAGTCTATGAAGCTCTTCGGAAAAGTCGTTTACTGTTGTTTTGATCAAAGGAACGAGATGTGCGTTCCGATTAACGCGAGCAAAGCACGCCTCCCGATGCATTCGATTGGCAATCTTTACCAATTTATCCATGCTGTGATCGCACTTCGCTCTCTCGTGGGCATAATCAAGTAGTGCACGCATCGAAGTATCATGCGAAACATAGGGCGAGTTTGATCTGGCTCCGGCATGGTCATTAGGCCTTTTCCGATCACCGGTAACGTCATCTCGGCGCATAGCGGTGAATCTTGCCGATGTTGTGGACCAAGCAATAAATGGAGTAACCACTAGGTCTTCACTTTACGCTTACCCCGCAATGTGAAACGAATTTAGCCCGAGCATGCTCGCGATATTGGCAAAGACCGGTTCGACGGTCGCAAGCCGCCTTCCGTAGATCATGCGCCCCGGTGGGGAGTCGATTTTCCGCTTCAAAGGTTTCGGGCTGATTCGGTGCCTAGCGAAGAAGTGGACTTGCCGGACTTTGCTCCGGTCGGGGTGTTTTAGACACTGAGTCCTGAGAGAACAGAGACGGCAGGCACTCTTTGGGGCCAAGAATTTCACCGCGTGATAGCCGTTAATGACCACGTGACTCCCATTACGTATAGAGTTTCCGAGTTTCCTACCAGTCGGGCAAATGCAGAGCTGATACTCGTGATTGGAATGAAAATCGTGAGCACGCGCATGTCGCCTACGTTCCAGCCGGTGACAGTGAGTCCTGGAGCAGCAAGCAAAGGCCCTGTGAGCGAGGCGTCGGTAGGAGGCTCGAAGTCAAGTCGACGGGTCCTCAAGTCGAACCAAGCGCGTCGTTTCCCGAATCGTTGAAAACCGAACTCCACGATATCACCGGTTCGCGAGAGTGCGAGACCAGGACCGTCGCGTCCCTCTTGGTCTCTGAAGTTGGCCCCTTCGTTACGACGTACCCAACGCTTCTTTCCATCTGCATCGACCAGGGCGAGCAGCGGACGTTCCGTTCCGATGACGAGCAACCGACCGCCCATCAGTGTACCGATCATCTCGTCTTCCGCGAGAGAATACTCCGTGATGTCCCCTCGTCCGGCCTGCGACCAGCGGATGACAGTGTTTGGCCCTGACTTGGTGTACTTCCCTGCATACAAATAACGACCGTCTGGCGACCAGTCCACCCTATACACGGGACCAATTCCCAAACGCTCGGTGTTTGGACTGTAGGCCCGTGACAAGGTTTTTGCCGACACTACATCGACGCGAATCGAACCACTGTAGGCAAGCGCAATGAATTGCCCGTCCGGTGAGAACGTCCCACTAAGAAAAGATTCTTTTCCGCCTGGCGCCCCTCGCGTAAGATAGGGCCTCGAATACTCTCCAGCGGAATAGAGTCGAATATCGCCATTCCAACCAATTGTCACCAGCCGATTGTCGCGATCGAAATCGGCCCACCCGCTGTTATCTACATCCTGCCCTATCGTTCGGTACCGCGAGGTCTCGTAGACGCTAAGTCCTCCTACCGCATGCCCCGTCGCCGTTCGAGAAGGTCTAGTCGTAGCGGCCAGATAACGCCCGTCCGGAGAATAAGTGAGGTAGGAGGCATGGTCTTTTTTGATGCGGTGCTCGAGGCGGCCAGATTGACCGTCAAAAACATAGATTAAATCACCATCCCAGCCTGTCGCGACCACGGCCACGTGTCTCGCCTTCGGAGAAAGCGCCACGGCAAAGATCTCAAGTTCTGGCCCAAGCGGCACGCGCAACACTCGCTCAAGCCGCCCCGTCTGCAGATCCCACAGACATACAGTTTTGTCCGTATGCCCAGTTGCAATGAACCGCCCCTGTTCATCCACTGATAAACTTGTGATGCGCGCCATATACCCCTCGGGGTTGAGCCGCAAGATGGGCTCGGTCGGAAACCCGGACGTTTCCCCCCTCACAACCGGCGCGGGGATGAAGCCGCAGCCGACCAGGATGAGGTTCAGAATGCCGCAACGTCTCACGTACCTACTCATAGGCATTTTGATCTCGAACTCAGTCCACGGCCACGGGCTTGGCCCAGTACGCGTTGGCCGTTATTCTGCGATCGTCGCCGGCCCCTCGCCCGAAGAAGCGGATCCCTTTGCGCTCCCTGTGCACACGCAGTTTCCTATTCTCGTCTACACGGTCGGGGCCGCGCTTGAACGGGTGTTAGCGCCAAGCGGGTACCGGCTCGCGAATATCCCCGCCTCCTGTCCCTCGCTCCCCGCGCTCCTGGCTTGGCCCTTACCAGCGGTGCACCGGCACCTCGGCCCGATGCGCCTCGATGAGGCGCTCGAGACCTTGGCCGGACCTGCCCATTATTTGGTGGTCGATCCGGTGCACCGACTGGTCTCTTTTGAGCTGCGCGAGCAGTACCAGGCGTTAGTCGGAGCCGGCACACCCGAGAGGTCGGTGCCCTCTATCGCCGATCTGTTTGAATCGTACTCGCCGGAACCAACAGCGCTTGAGCCTCTGCCTGCACCGGCGCCCAAGCTGGCCGTTCCGGCCGGCGGGTTCGGATCCATCGCCGCTACCGAGGGCACCCACGGCACAAAACGGATCGGCCCGATCGAAGAGGGCGCCGAGCTCTGGCCGATTGCGGCCGACCTCAGTGAGACCTTCGATGCTTCGGCCGAGCAAGTCATGGTGGGCCTCTTTGAGGCGAATCCCGAAAGCTTCTGCTACCAGAATCTCAATTGCCTCAAAGTCGGCGCCTATCTCGATCTACCCAGTACAGTGGCCACGACCACCCCTTCGGAGGCCCGCCGTACCCTCCAGCGTCATTTTACAGCGTGGCGCCAGCGCAGCCGTTCCGATGCGGTTGCGGACGCCACGCGAAAGGAGATGACGACTCCATGACCTGCATCCGATTGATCCTTCTCGTGGCATTAACCACCTCGGGTTATTCTCCTTTTATCCGGGCGGGCGCGTTATCGGAACGGGCGTGGCAGCAATGACACACTACTACGGAGCACTACGGAGCAGGCCCTATGGCAAAGTCTGTAGGCAAATCGTTGATGATGTCGACATGATCTCCATTCCCTGGCACATCGAAGCATTGAGGATGTGCAAAACCAGGCACCACTCCGACGGGTGGCGGAGTCGGGGTCCCGAAGTGCCCGTTTGCGTCTTTCACGCCAAAGTAGATATTATCCGTTCCGTTGTTGACCCCGCCCGGGAGGTCGTCCAGGTTTAGGGCATGCCGAACCTTCCAGGCAACGATATGGTCGGTGCAGGAGGTGTCTCCGCTGACCCCGAGCGCCCCGACGATGGTCTTGCCTTCCTTGTATAGCGCAGCGCCTCCGCCGAAGACATTTACGCCCCCGACAAAGTCGCCGACCAGGGGATCGTTGGCCGTACCATAATGCGCTGCGTTTCCACCGCCATGTCCATTCTGGCCATACGCTGAGGCGGTGTCGACCGGGTTGCTGTGCTGCAGGCCGAACAGGCTACCACCCGGCTGAACGGCCTCGTAGAGATTGCCCGTCGAAAGCGGTGCCGGGAAGCCCTGAACATCCGAGGGTAGACTGAAGGCGTTCCCGGTGTTGGCCTTCTGGGCCGAGATGACTCGGCTGCCCGGCCATTGATCGCCGCGATCATCCCCCGATCGGGCTACTGCACAGACCTTCCCGTCCCGATCCACAATGCTGGCCCACATGTTGTTGTTAAGACCGCCGTTTCCTCCCCCGCCTACCACGTCCGATAGTGCTTGCCGCAACGTTGCATAGATCTGCGATTTGTTGCCTAACCCTAGATTGGCGCAGCCCCCGTCCGCCGATACAGACGCCGCATAAAGCGCTGTGCTGACAAGAGTTGAAATTACTACAAAGACTTGCTTCATTGGATGCTCCTTTGTTCTTGGTTTTAAAGAATCCTACTAACACCCCTCCCTTTGGGCGCAAATCGTAGCACGCCCAAATACGGGGGTCCACAT
>JBOHHR010000207.1:0-3432 GCA_050725475.1 Gammaproteobacteria bacterium
CGGGGAGGGCGGCCCCAGACATCCAAAGAAAGTACGTCTTCATAGGAAACGTCGATGACACGACTGGCCCCTGGTTTTGCGGGCAAGCTCATGTGCCCGGATAGAAACCGGATGGGAGCGGGAACGCGGGAGCGGGTGAGAACACGAACGGTAAGCGCTAGGGCCAGGATCCCGGACCCGACGATGAGCGTGGTAATCCCCCGACCTATGGACTGCGGATCGCTCAGCCATGCGCTCACTACGAAGACTGTCGCCGTAGCCACTGCCGAAACGATGCAGGCTAACCAAAACGACCAAAACGGCGGTTTGTGCAACGGTATTTCCGCGCCTGTGGCGTGGCCCACCGGGTAGGCGTGCGGTGTCATTAGTCCTGTGACTTCCATCGATGGGCTCCCAGGGCAAGCCGCCGCGTTTCTTGCCGGTACCCCTGCTCGCAACGTAGCACCGGCGCCAGCTCCTCGGCACACCAGCGATTGACGCTGATCCGGGCGTCGGCCTCCCCGCGCTTAAGCGCCCAGTCCGCGAATTCCGCCATCAGTGCGGCCGCGGCGACGCGCGCGATCGAGAACGCCAACAGACGGGCGCCAGCCTCCTGGGCCTCTGCGTCCGCGTCCCAGTGCCACTGCAGATAAGCACCGAGCCGCGCGGCCGAACCCGCAATGCGCTCCCGGATCGCGTTCAGGGAGGGATGGGCGATCCGATCCAGCCGCGCCTCGAGATCCGAAGCAAAATGGGCAAAAACGCCGCGCTCCCTCAAGACCCGCAACACATCTAAGCTCAGGATGTTGGTGGTTCCTTCCCAGATCGGCAACACTTGGCAGTCCCTGAGCAGCCGTGGCAGGCCGGTGTCTTCAATGTATCCGGCGCCACCGAAGCACTCGATGGCTTCACTCAACATGGCGACCGCTTGCTTCGCGGTAAACAGCTTGACCACGGGGGTCAGCAATCTCAGCACAGCCTCCTCCGTTTCGCCGGCCTGGCCCAGATCGCTCTTACCCGCGAGCAAGCCCAAATGGAAGGTGAGATGAAAGGCGGCTTGAAATTCCCCTTCCAAGCGGGCAAGCGTCTCCAAATGCAAAGGATGTTCTCTCAGAGGTTTTCCAAAAGCATACCGCCGCTCGGCATAATCGCGCGCGAGGGCCATACCACGGCGCATGTAGCTGACGGCGGCGACCGCATTGTACAAGCGAGTTATGTTGAGCAGAGTGGCGATGGTGCGCACACCCTTTCCCGGTTCGCCCACGAGCCGGGCCGCGGCGCCGTGCAAACGCAGCTCGGCGGTCGGCATGGCGCGTGTTCCGAGCTTGTCCTTCAGGCGCTCGATTTCTATCCCGTTCCAGCGCCCCTCCTCATCGCGGGTTTCCAGGTAAAAGAGACTCAGTCTGTCATCACCCGCAATCTTGGCCAACACCATCGCCCCTTCCGCCGTGGTGGCGGAGGTAAACCATTTGGACCCCCATAAGCGATACTGTCCCTCGGTCAGATGCGCTTCCGTGGTGGTGCCGCCGACGTCGGAGCCACCGCTGCGCTCGGTCATCCATTGCCCTGAGGTCCAGAAATCGTCCGGCTCGCGGGTAATGAAGCGTTTGAACGGATGTTTCATCAAGCCCTCGTCGCCGTACAGCTCGATGATGCGAGCCGCACCATCGGTCATCGCCAGCGGGCAGGAATACATGGCCGATGAGGGGTGAAACAAATAGAGGCGCGCCATTTGATGTACGCGCGACCAAACGCCTTCCCCACGTTCGTAGGCAACCGCCACGATTCCCTCCTCCGCGGATACGCGATGCAAGGCCTGCCATCCCCAGGCGGTGTGAATTCGATCCACCCGCCGCCCCCAGGGGTCGAAGTGGATCAGGCGAGGCGGATTCTGCTCGGCGTCTTCGGCCATGCGCGAAATATCGCCGACCACGCGTTCCCCGAGACGGTGGAGGCCCGGAGCGATCGTGGCCTGCACGTCTTGCGGAAGGCGCCATGCGAGAAACCGGCGCAGCAGGGGATCTTCCCGGTACTGGTTGCCGAGCTTAGGCCCAGCTTGAAAAAACTCCTCCGGCATGGCTTGGCTGATCGATTACTAGGGCTGGGTTTCGACGGGGCAGATGCAGTGGGATCGAGCGGGCTCGCATCAACCACAAACGAGTGGACATCTAAGTCCGGTATAGGCAGCCCTAAGCTTATCTTAAAGATCCTCCTGCTTTACGCTGAGATTCTGCCCAAAGGCTCGTACAGCATCAGCCGCATCTTTAGGCGCCTCTTGCAATATAAAATGTCCCCCTCGGACTTTTCGAACCTTTAAAGAACGACAAACCCGTGTTGTTCGACTTGAGCGCCTTGTTGAACCTATTTTTGGACAGTTCTAACTCAAAGCACGGGAAAGGTTAGTCGAATACAGCCTCTTCTACCCCGTCTGCGTGCTGCAAACCGACGATAGCATCTTGGCCCTCGATACGGTCAAACCTGGCCCCCGCAATCCGGGCATCGGACAGATTGACCCCACGCATCCTGGCGCCGGAGAACACGGCACTGCGCAGATCGCAGCCGCTCAAGTCCGCACCCGAGAGATCCGCACCGCTGAGATCGGCGAACTTCATCTCGCAGCCGGAAAGCCTAGCGCCGCTCAGATCGGCGCCCTTCAAGTTGGCATTCTCCAGCATGGTGCGGATCTTTCCCATCGGCTGGTTTTTGGCGTCGGAAGCGAGGTTGGCGTCCTTGAGCTTAGCGCCTTCGAGATCCGCGCCTTCCAAGTTCGCAACGATGCGCGCGCCCGAGAGATCGGCTCCTCTCAGATTGGCATCCACCAGCACCACTCCGAATAGGCTGGCACGGCGCAAAGAGGCGCCCTCCAGATCGGCGCCGCGCAGGATGGTGATATCCATATTGCAGCGGTCGAGGTTTGCCTTGTTCAGTTTTACCGCGGCCAAATGGGTACCAAAGAGATCGGCTCTTTTGAAATCCACACCCGAGAGGTCAAGTCCCCTCAGGTCCTTGTCGCGGAGACTGGGCCGCTTACCTTCCTCGGTGCGCGATAAGACCTCAAGCACTTCCTCCTTGGTCATGGGCTGATAGCCCGCCCCTTGCAAAACGCCCGCGAACACGAGCGCCAGCCATGCTGTGACCCAGGGTTTGTGAGTGATTCCGAGCCACCGTCGCTTCATAACGGCAAGCGCACGACCTGTTTCGCCTCACCGATTTTCAGGCCAAGGCGCAGCTCGGTGCTGGATTCCGCCTCCTGCTTGCCGGGGAAAAACAAGTAACCGTGGGCCAGCTCCCCCGGCTCCACACGGCGGGTGCGCAGCGATTCGTCACGTAGATCCCGATAGATCTCTCCTTCCAAGTCGCCGTAGCGCTTCCCACCCCCATAGATCGCCCCGGTGGCTGCTCCCACCGCGGCGCCCTTACCCGTCGCTGCCCCGATATCGCCGGAGACTATGC
>JBOHHR010000208.1:0-7206 GCA_050725475.1 Gammaproteobacteria bacterium
GGCTTAGGTCCCTCTCGGCGCAGTTTATCGAGCGCCGCGCGTTCTTGAGGCGTGGTGAATAGGCGGCCCAACTCGGCCCCCTTGAGCGCCATCGGCGCGGCACAGATCACGATAACAGTCCACAGGCCGATAGCAGCACCCCGACAGCGCCGACTGTCACATTCGATCTTCATAGCTTGATCTCGCGGTTTCCGCTCAGTTTGATGCTGTACCATAAGAGGTTGCAATCTGCGTGCAGATTTGTTTTTTCCGGATCCAGCGTTATCGTTTTTTCTTTTCTGCTCAGCTCGCATTTGGCCACGCTGTACACTCCCGAAGCCTCGCGGTCTAGTGTATCGAGCAGGCTCTGGAGGTCATTCTCGTGCAGCAGGCCCAGATCTAACGTCATGCCGCTGGCGTACAGTTCGTAGGCACCGGTCGGGAGCGGAAAATCCGGCTGATAGGGCTTGCGGGTATCGATCCGGTAGCTCAGTTCCGGAACCTTAAGCGACGTCTTGGCGTTCTCCAGGGTCTCCACCCAATTGAGCCTTCGCTCCTCTCCGATCACCCCTTTGTTATAGAGCTCGATAAACTTCGGATACTGCTCGTTGATGATCCGCTCGTCAACGTCCACGTTCAAGTACTCCCGGCTCACCGCCTTAAATTGATTGTCATGAGCCTCATAATCCCGTTTCATGGCGTTACGGAAATAAAACGTACCCACCAGAAGCAACGCGCTCAACAGCAAGCAAAGACTGAACACGCCGAGTGTTCCACGAATGACGGGCCATTCGATGTTAGGCTTGTCCACCTATGACCCCCATGATCACGCGCAGCGCGAAACCCGCTTTTTTCTCTCGCCTTTCGCTACCCACCTCGCCGCTCAGCATTGCCTCTGAGCTTACGTCCAAGGGGCGTTCTTCAATTTTGACCTCGACAACCTGGGCGGAAGAACGCAGCGCTGCGCTGAAATCGTCCACCAGGCTCAAGGCGGCGCGATAATCGCCGTCGAACGGGAGGATTTCTCCTTTGATCGTCGCCGTCTGGTAGTAGAGATAATCGCCCGCGTGAACCGTCGCCCCTAGCGGCGGCGCAAAGCCCGCAGCAGTCGGGTTGGGTTTATTGGGCGTTGAACCGGTTTCCCAGGTCAGGGTTTCAATCGACACATTGGGGAAAGAGCCGAGAGCCGCGCTGATCGCGGTCAATAGCGCAAACGGTGTGGCTTTGCGTTTATCCAAAGTGTCTACCATTTCTATGGCGGTTTTGATTTCGCTCGGCGCCACTGCCGTCGGCGGTAATCGCTTGCGGGCTTCTTCGAAACGCGCTTGATAGAAGATGGCTTTCTGCTTGGCGTCTACCGCCTTATAGCGCAAGGAAAGGCCACTGACGAGGTTGAAGCCACCCCAGACAGCGCTGCCGATCAGGGCCAACATGCTCGCGCTCATCAGCGCCGTCCTCAAGCGATGCATGGTGAAATAACGCACTTGCGCACGGGATGCGTAATGGTTCTTCGGCACCTGAGACAGTAAGGTGTGTGCGTACAGTATGTCGCTAAAGGTGGTGGTTAATACACCTTCGATCCCGAACCGCTGGCCCAGATCGGTGACGTCCAGAAGTTGATAACGCAAATGCGGGGAATCAATACAGCTCCGCCGCAACTCCGTGAGCAACTCACCATGCGCCAAGATAAAGACGTCAAGCCGGTCGTCCCGCGTGAACAGCCTGAGGCTGATCAGATAGCGGCAGAATTTTTCCAGCTCCAGCATGACGATGGGCGCGTACGGCGTGGTCCCGAATCGCGGCATCTTGGCCAGCCGGCTCATTTTGAGGAAGTTGTTCTGGAAGTAGCTTTGCCGCAGGCCGCTCGTGCTTTGCAGGCTTACCAGCAGCGTATGCTCTGCGGGCGAAGCCAGCTCGCTCAGCAAAAGCTCGCTCAACACCGCCAGCGAATATATCCCCGCAACGGGTGTCTTATGTTGCTCTAGAACTTTCAGCCAAGGCGCCACGGCATCCGGATTCAGCAAGCCGGCCAACAACACCTGATCGTCCTTTCGACCTTCGGCCACGCGCCCCTGCACCTCGCTGTAGAAGTAATCGGTGCCTCGAAACACCCGCCGCTGCTTCCGTTGCAGCACGGCGCGTCTGTTGGCCCCCGACACGTGAGGGATGGTGTCTTGTCTGAACTCTTCTTCCACCATATCTACCAGCACGTACAGCGGCGCGTTGAGCGTCTCGCTAAGGTAGCGGGCAAAAAAAGCCAAGCCGCTGTCGTCGTTGTCAAACACCAACGAGTTGGTGATCCTATCCTGCTCCCAGTGATGGACCGTGACGGCCTCAGAAGCCAACAACAAGGCACGCCGCGGAGAACGATTAAACCTTGATCTGAGAGATGAGGTCATAGATCGGTCCTAGCACAGAGAAAAGCACCCAGGCCATCAGCAATCCCAGGGTTACCGTCAGCGCGGGTTCGATCACCGTTTGCAACCGTTCCACGGACTCGCGCACCTCACGGTTATAAAAATAGCTCACGTTAAGCAGGCTTTCTTCCAAGGCGCCGGTGCTCTCGCCAATGCGCAGCATGCGCACGACCAAAGGAGGGAATAATTCGGTGGCCGCGAAGGCGTTGGTGATCGCAGACCCTTCGCCGATCTGCCGTCCGGCGCTGCGTACCGCCTCTTCAACCACCTTGTTGCCGACCACAGACTCGCACAGGCGCAGGGATTCCAGAATGGGGATCCCCGAGGAATAAAGCATCGCGAAGGCGTTGGAAAAACGGGTCAGGATCAGTTTCTTGTAGATTAAGCCGGCCGTAGGCAGGCCCAATTTGGCCCTGTCTACCTTGAGCTCAAAGTCGGGATTCCGTTTGGCGAGAAAATAAGCCCCGGCGATGAGGGCAATCGGGACGGTGAGGATGAGATACCAGTAGTGGACAAAGACATCCGAGATGGTGATCAAGATGCGCGTGTGCAGCGGCAACTCTGCCTGCATGGTTTGAATAAACTGCATGAGTTGCGGGACCAGGTAGGTCATCAGAAAAAACAATACGCCGGTAACGACGACTGCAACAAACGCCGGGTAGGTAAGCAGCTTTTTGGTGTGGGCGGCTTGCTCGTCCTGCCATTTGAGATTCTCGGTGATATGCCGCAGCACCTCCGTCATACGGCCGCTCTGCTCTCCCGCTCGGACCAAAGCCACGAACACCGGAGCGAAAACATAGGGGAAATCCGCCATCGCCTCGGAAAGGCTCTTGCCGCCGCTGATGGATTCGATCATGGCGCCGGTGATTTCTTTGAGGCGAGCATTCTCCACGCTGTCCCGCAGATCGGTAAGCCCCTCCAGGATCGGAACACCGGCATGGATCAAGTGTTCGAGGTGAAAACAAAAGGTGATCAAATCGCGACGCTTGATACGGTGCCGGATCGCCGAGCGCTTTGCCTTGTGAACAAGCCGGTAGGAGACCAAATCCAAGCCCAGCCTCCGCAGCCTCGCCTCCAAATCATCTGCATTGACCGCATCAAACCGGCCTCGCGCCATCTTGCCGCGCACGTCTAAGGCTTTGTATTGGTAGATTTCCATGGGATGCCTCGAAGAAAATCGCTACGAGATCCGATCTGTCAAGTCAACCACGCGCGACACCTCGTCCAGGCTCGTAACTCCCTCTTGCACCAGACGGATCCCGGCTTCCGAAAGAGGGGTGAACCCCTCCTCCGCCGCCGCGCGCGTTAACTCCCGCAAGGTCGCGCCACGGGCGATCAGTTCATCCATCTCACGGTTTATTCTAAGGGCCTCCACCACCGCTGTGCGTCCTCGATAACCTTGGTGGTCACATCTGGGGCAGCCTCGCACGCGGTGAATCTTGAGTGGCGCGGCCGCCGGTTTCATGCCTACCAATCGGCGCTCGAGCTCAGAAGGTTCATAAGGTTCTTTGCAATGGGCGCAGAGCTTGCGCACCAGGCGTTGGGCCACGATACCGATGATGTTACCGGCCATGATGTCGGGCCGGATGCCGATGTCGAGCAACCTCGGGATGGCGCCCAATGAGGAGTTGGTGTGCAGGGTTGAGAACACCTGGTGCCCGGTCATCGCGGCGCGAAAGGCCATGGTGGCGGTGTCCTCGTCCCGGATCTCGCCCACCAGGATGATATCCGGGTCTTGGCGCAGAATGGAACGAATGCCGCTACCGAAGTCCAGGCGCACGGTATCATTGACCGAGGTCTGGCGCACCATCCCCATGGGGTATTCCACAGGGTCTTCCAGGGTCATGATGTTGACCGATTCGCGGTTGAGGTAATTGAGTAAGGAATAGAGTGTGGTGGTCTTTCCGCTCCCGGTGGGTCCCGTCATTAACAGGATCCCCTCGGGGCGCGCCACCATGACCTTCAGCAGATTCATCGTGCTCTGGTTGAAACCAAGCTGCTCTAAGGGCACGATCCCTTTCTGCCGATCCAGGATACGGAGCACGATGTTCTCGCCGTGCACGGTCGGCATGGCGGAAACGCGGAAGTCTATGGGTCGCCCCGAAAGAACGAGCGTGATCCGCCCGTCCTGGGGCGCGCGCGTTTCGGCAATGTCCAGGCCCGCCATCACCTTCAAGCGCACCGCGATGGCCGACCAATAATTCTTGTGCAAGCTGCGCACTTGACGCAGCACCCCGTCGATGCGGTAGCGAAAACGTAAAAAGCCTTGTTCCGGCTCAAAATGTATATCCGACGCCTCGCGTTTCACCGCATCGGACAGCAAGGCATTGACCAGCCTGACCACCGGCTGACTGTACTCTTCGCTGTCCACATCCAGGCTGGCGTAGTCAACCTCCCCGGTTTCGATCTCCTGCAGGATACCGTCTACCGAGAGCTCGAAGCCATAGAATTGATCGATGGCCTTTTCGATCTCGGCCTCGCTGCCGAGCAGGGTGACCAGCTCCACATCGCCGCCCAGCAGAGCGTTCACTTGGTCCAAGGCGACCACATTGAATGCATCCCCGATGGCGACCGTGAGTCGCCTCAGTGCTTTGTCGTAAGTCAAGGGCAACACATAGTAGCGCCGTGCGATGTGCTTGGGGATCAGCTTGATGGCTTCGCCGTCGACCACGATGTTCGACAGATCCACGCTTTGCTGGCCGAGCGCGCCACCCAAGACATCGCGGATGATGCCCTCGGTGGCGAAACCCAGCCGCACCAGGATCCTGCCCAGTTGTTCGGATTGTTGGCCTTTCTTCTGCTCGGTGAGCGCGATCCGCAACTGGTCGGAGCTAATGACGCCCTTCTCGACCAGCAAATCTCCGATACGAAGGGTTGAGGGCTTCGGGGCGTTCACGGTCAGGGGGAGTTATCACGGCCGGATAAAGCGCGAATGCGCGCGCGCACTTCCCCGACGTTAAAGCTAGGGGCACGGCCGTCACTCAGGATCAAGGCCTTTTGGTAATACTGCGACGCCACGTTTGCTTTCCCCAGTTGATCCAAGCTCACGGCGAGATTGTAGGCGTATTCCAGATTACCTTTGTCGTGGCTGAAGGCGTTAAAGTAAGCCTGCTGCGCTTCCGGCCAGCGCGAGCGGCGCGCATAAAAATTACCTAAGCTGAAATGCAAGCCGGGTGAGTCGCGGTACTGATCGAGCAGCAGCTTGATCTGGCTTTCGCTAAGCTCGCGGCCGTCTAAAGTTTGCAGATTGAACAACGCGGCGCTGGCTACGGGATCTCGAGGATTTCGCCTCAGCACCTGGGCGTAAATCCCATGCGCGCGTTCCATGCGTCCATACCGGGATTCGACAGCCGCAAGCCCCAGCAACGCATCCCGTTGCTCAGGCTGAACTCTGAGCACGGCTTCGTAGCCTTTTCTCGCCGCGACATAGTCTCCGGCTCGATACGCGCGGTAGGCTTGCGCCAGATCCACGTTCCAATTGCGGGTGGCCCTGCTGCGACTTATCTTGATCGCGCTTACAGGCAGGGCGATAGTCTGGCTGTAAGCCTCAAGCGACACCGCTGTGGCCGGCTCCGAGGCAGGATCGGGCATCACCGTGGTCTCGATCGGCCTTTCAGACTCTGCTTCGCGGGAAGCCTCCGGGAACGGTTGATCTTCGGGAGCGGGAAAAGCCGTTACGCTTTGCGGCTGGGGTATACTGGGTTCTACGCTGGGCAGCACCGCTTCGGTCTGAGCAGGCGCCGTTTCCGAGAACTGAGTTGCTGCCGGTGCGGCCGCGTGCAGCGCCGGAAGGGGCGGCTGTGTTTGTCTTGCTGGGTTGGGCGCAGCGGGCGGTGCCTCTATCGCCACGCTGGGTGCGGGCGTGACCTGAATCGGGGGCAGCAAAACGTAGTAAAGCACCGCCGTACCGACAAGGGCGAGGACCACCAGACTTGCGACCAGTGAATAGCGTTTGATGCGCGAGGCGTAAGTCCCCTGCGTCGACGAAAAGATCGTATGCGCCGTAACGTGTGTGACTGTAGGATCGGGGCTCGGGCGGAACGGTGGCGGGGTGATCGATTTTACTCGCTCATTGGTGGGTGCGGTGCCCTCACCAGGCCACGCCTGCACAGTAGCTTCCGTAGCGCCTTCGTCCTGCGCCTGCAAGGGCAACTCTGTCGAGACCGCGATTTCGGTTGAGAGCGGTTCTTTTGCCGCCGAGCGCGAGATCTCGAAATAATCCTTTAGCGCCGATTCAAGCTCCCGCTTCGATGGCAGGGTGCTCTCTAGATCCATAGGACCCAAGATCTGTTCGAGCTTGGATTCGGCTTCCGTTAAGTGCGGCTTTTCCGGCTCTAGAGAGAGCGACTGCGATCCCTCGGTTTCGTGCTGAGAGGCCCAGATATCTGTTACGTCGATGGCGTCCTCGCTCTCAACCACCGGGGAGACGAGGTCCCGATCACTCGGTTTGGAAGGGGGCTGCCGGCTCTCGGGTGTTGCTGTCGCTTGCTCTGCCAGCGGTTCTAATTTAAGCTCCTCACCACGTGAGTTCTCCTTTAAAGCCCCGGGTTGGCTGTGGGCCTCCGGGGCGAGCACCCCTTGCTCTTGCCGCTCAGCGGCCTTGCGTTTTTCTTCTTCCGCCTTTCTTAGGGCATCCATCAGCAAGCTCATGGTCTTGCCCTCTCAGTAGTCGTGGTAGATTGAATGCGGCTTGTTGCTGAACTCGTCCTCCAAATACGGCCGGTAATTTACCAGATCGGTATCCAAGCTCGGATCTTCCACCACCACGGGTCGCAGAAAAATCACCAGCTCGTTCTTTTCATAGCGATTG
>JBOHHR010000209.1:0-4306 GCA_050725475.1 Gammaproteobacteria bacterium
ACCCAAGGCCATCCCTATTATTCTTCCGCCCGGCTTTGGGATGACGGCGTCATCGACCCCGCTAAGACCCGTGAAGTCTTGGGGAGAGCCTTGTCCGTGGTGTCGAGCGCGCCGCGGCGCGCCACGCAGTACGGCGTGTTCCGGATGTAGACGATGGCAGCCCAGCCGCTGTTGGTGGAAAGGGGGGCGCGCGGCGTTTGTACACTGACCCTCAATCGTCCCGAGAGGCGCAATGCCTTGGACGGCTTGCTCACGCAGCGTTTGATCGAGGAGCTTCGGGCGCTGCAAAAAGATCGCGCGGCGCGTGTGCTGATCGTGACCGGGGCCGGTCCCGTTTTCTGCGGCGGCGCCGATCTCGAATGGATGGGCGCAAGCCCCCACGCACACGGGATCCGGGGTGCGGCACTGTTGCTCGCAGAGCTGATGCACAGCCTCGCGTGTCTCGACAAGCCGGTGATCGCGAGAGTCAATGGCGGCGCTTACGGTGGGGGCGTCGGGCTTATCGCCGGCTGTGACATCGCCGTAGCCCAGACGAGCGCGAGCTTCGTTTTTTCTGAAGCACGACTGGGGATCGCGCCGGTGGTTATAGCCCCCTATGTGATTCAGGCCATAGGCCGGCGGCAGGCTAAGCGTTATTTTCTGAGCGGCGAGCCGATAAGCAGTGTCGAGGCTCAACGCATCGGTTTGGTGCATATGGTTGTGGAAGAAACACACCTGGACGAAACCGTCGCACGACAAGCCGCCTATGTGTTGCGAGGGGGGGCCGTTGCGCTTAGGGAGTGCAAAACCTTAGCGGGGCAAGGGGCGTGGCCAAACGAAGAACAGCGCACGCAAGCAGCCGCTCGGCTGGCGAAGCTTTGGCAGGGATCAGAGGGGCGCGAGGGGATAGCGGCGTTCCGTGAGAAGCGCAAGCCCCAGTGGCCGGCCTGAGAGGTATGTATCTGTGCGCATTCCACAAGCGGTTACGGTAGTCGAGGTCTCAGCGCGGGATGGCTTACAAAGTGAGGCGCGGGTCCTTGATACCGCCATCAAAGTGCACTTCATCCGGCTTCTGTCGGAAGCCGGACTGCGGGTCATCGAAGCGACGAGCTTCGTCAGTGCGCAGGCCGTCCCACAGTTGGCTGATGCGGCCGAGGTGGTCTTGGGCATAGTCCGCAAGCCGGGGACTTTATACCCGGTGTTGGTGCCCAACGTGCAGGGTTTGGAGCGGGCGCTCGCGGCGGGCGCTAACGCGGTCTGCGTGTTCGCCGCCACCACCGATGCCTTCAGTCAGCGCAATATCGGCTGCGGGGTGGAGGAATCGCTTGAGCGATACCAAGCAGTTGTGGATAGGGCTCGAGCGGTCGGCGCCTGGGTAAGGGGCTATCTCTCCTGCTGCTTCGGCTGTCCCTATGAAGGCCCGGTGCCCGAGGCGCGAGTCTCCCAGCTTGCTCAGCGCTTGGTTGAGCTTGGCTGCGAGGAGATCGCGCTGGCAGATACCATCGGTGTGGCGACGCCTCTCGTGGCGCAGCGGACGCTAAGCGCCGTCGCCCAAGCGGTGCCCTTGGAACGCCTAGCCGTACATTTTCACGATACCCGCGGCCAAGCCCTAGCCAATATCTTGGCTTGCTTACAGATCGGGATCAGCCGGGTGGATGCCGCGGTAGCGGGGCTGGGGGGATGTCCCTACGCGCCTGGGGCCAGTGGCAACGTCGCGACCGAAGATCTGGTTTACATGCTGCACGGTATGGGCATTAATACGGGCGTGGACTTAGAGAGGCTGATTGCGGCCGGCCGATTTATCTGTACCGAGCTGGTTCGCTGCAACCAGAGTCGGGTGGCAACCGCCCTGAGTGCGACGAGGGCTTAGACCCATGGAGCTTGCTTCGACGAAAATAGCCGCGAGGTCGGGATGGTGATGAACCGGCTGCCGGAGACGATAAGGAAAACCCTCCTGCTGTAACGCCTGTGTAAAAAGCCTTACTCATTGCGCACCGAGCTGGGGCATAATACGAACTCTTTGGCCCCGAACGGTGCGTGCCGACTGGGAAATCGGGTAAGAACACTAGGGCGATAACGCCGAGGGGGCATTATATTATTCATTCGGCATCGATAATTGCGGATGGCATAAAAGGTGCCGGGATTCAATCACAAGCGATCGCGATGGAATCGTAGGCTGTTTGTTATCGGCCTCACGTAACCCGTCGGGGATCCAAGACCTGGGGGATGAATGATGAAGTGGATAAGCGCCGTTATCAAACCTTTTAAGCTTGATGATGCCCGCGATGCCCTATCCGGGATCGGGGTTCAGGGCATCACGGTGAGCGAGGTAAAAGGATTTGGCCGCCAGAAAGGACACACAGAGCTTTATCGTGGGGCGGAATATGTCGTCGATTTCCTCCCCAAGGTAAAGGTAGAAGTGGCGGTGCCGGACGATAGGGTCGAGCAAGTGATCGAAGCCCTCACCAAAGCGACTAATACCGGAAAGATCGGTGACGGAAAGATCTTCGTGTTCGATTTGGCCCAAGCGGTGCGGATCCGCACCGGCGAAACCGGCATAGATGCGTTGTAGCGAGAGCGGGAGCGGGAGCTGAACCATGAAACAAGACGAGACCAAAGAAATGAAGAATTCAATTAAGGGCACTTCGAAAAATTCCATCCGTGGAATTTTTCACATCGCAAAGCAAAAATGCGATTTTCGCTTTGCTCCATTTCTCAAACAGCTACCTGTTCGAGAAATGAGCAGCATATCCCTATGCTGCTGGACACTTCGAATTAATCGAAGTGCCCTTAAGACGTTTAGCAGCGTAGCGCTGCTTATTTTCGCGATCACGATCCCTTCGCTCACGATAGCGGCCGATGAACTAAGTTCCGGAGACACCGCCTGGATGATCACGGCAACGGCGCTGGTCCTGTTCATGACCATCCCGGGCCTGTCCCTGTTCTACGCAGGGATGGTGCGGTCCAAAAACGCGCTTTCCGTGATGATGCAATGTTTCGCTATCACCTGCCTCGTCACCGTGCTGTGGGCGCTTTACTTATACACCTTGGCTTTCGGAGACGATGTCGCAGGCGTGATCGGTAATCTCGGTAAGGCCTTTATGAAAGGGGTGGGAATAGACACGGTGAAAGGCACGATCCCGGAGAGCGTGTTCTCCACCTTCCAATTGACCTTCGCCATCATCACACCCGCGCTCATCGTCGGCGCATTCGCGGAGCGTATGAAGTTCTCCGCCTTGCTCGCGTTTATCGCGCTTTGGGTGACCGTCGTCTACGCCCCCGTCGCCCACTGGGTTTGGGGCGGCGGCTGGTTGGGAACGCTTGGGGTTCTGGATTTTGCCGGTGGTACCGTGGTGCATATTAACGCCGGCATAGCGGGCCTGGTTGCCTGCCTGGTCCTCGGTAAACGTCGCGGATATCCCAACACGCCCATGCGCCCGCACAGTCTGGTGCTTACCCTGGTCGGTGCCGGCATGCTGTGGGTCGGTTGGTTTGGTTTCAACGCGGGAAGCGAGCTCGCCGCTGATGGAGTCGCGGGTATGGCGATGATGGTAACCCAGTATGCGACCGCCACCGCCGCTTTGACCTGGTTATTGTGTGAGTGGGTTTTCCACGGCAAGCCCAGCGCCTTAGGGATCGCGTCCGGGGCGGTGGCCGGTTTGGTGGCGATTACCCCCGCTTCGGGGTTTGCCGGCCCCATGGGTTCACTGGCGATCGGGTTCGCGGCCGGCTTGCTCTGCTACTTTGCCTCTGTGCGCTTGAAGCGCATCGTGGGTTACGATGATTCCCTAGACGTTTTCGGCGTGCATGCGGTAGGGGGTGTCGTAGGCGCGATTCTCACTGGCGTTTTCGTGGATACCGCTTTGGGCGGAAAGGGTTTGGCAGAAGGGGTCACGCTAGGCGCGCAGGTTTGGAAACAAAGCGTGGGGATTCTTGCCGTCATAGTATATGACGCGATCGCTACCCTTATCATTCTTCGCATCCTTGATGCCACCATAGGACTGCGCGTCAACGAGGAGCAGGAAACGGAGGGCCTGGATCTTGTGCTACATGACGAGGCTGGATACAACTTATAACATAAGACATAGAGTCTTAGATGGGACGACAGGGTGTGGTCGCACTCGAAACGGTGTGAGAGAATTGGGGCAACCCAACCCGCCCTGGTCAAAATAGTCTTGCTTTATGCTTTAGTCCGGAGAACAACGATGAAACTTGTTATAGCGGTGATCAAACCCTTTAAGCTCGATGATGTGCGCGAGGCGCTATCGGAAATCGGGGTCCAAGGCATGACCGTTACCGAGGTAAAAGGCTTTGGGCGTCAAAAGGG
>JBOHHR010000210.1:0-3513 GCA_050725475.1 Gammaproteobacteria bacterium
GACCTCCTCAAGCGGGGAGTCTTCATGCACGTCGGTCAGCACCGGCACGCGCACCTGTTCCCTCACGTTTTGCAGGATCGCAAGCCCTTGCTCGAGACCCAGTCCACGAAAGCTCTTGTGCGAGGTACGGTTGGCTTTGTCGTACGACGCCTTGAACACAAACGGGATTTGAAGCTCGCTGGTGATTTCCTGCAACGCCCAGGCGGTTTCCAAGACCAGCGACTCGCTCTCGACGACGCACGGGCCGGCGATCAGAAAAAAGGGAGCCGGTCCCCCGATCTCGAAGTCAAACAACCGCATTTTTTAGAGCGGACGCTAAGCGGCTGTGCTGCTGCATGGCCGCACGTATGTAGCTGGTGAACAGCGGGTGCCCGTCACGGGGGGTAGAGGTGAATTCGGGATGGAACTGGCAACCCACAAACCACGGGTGGCCTTCCAGCTCGATCATCTCCACCAGGTCGCCATCGGCCGATTTCCCCGCAATGCGCATCCCGGCGCGTTGCAATGCGTCTAGGTAACCGGGATTGACCTCGTAGCGGTGACGATGGCGCTCGATGATCTCCTCCGTGCCATAAATCGAGCGGACCAGTGTTCCGTTGCTGAGTCGGCACACTTGTCCGCCCAGCCGCATGCTGCCGCCCAGATCAGAGGATTCGTCGCGTTGCTGGATACGCCCATCCAGCGCTTTCCATTCTGTGACTAACGCGATCACCGGATCCCCGGTGTCGCGCTGGAACTCGGTGCTGTGGGCGGTTTTCAAGCCCACGATATGGCGGGCGAATTCGATCACCGCCACTTGCATCCCGAGGCATATGCCAAGATAGGGGAGCCCGCGCTCACGCGCAAAACGCGCGGCTGCTATCTTTCCCTCAATCCCACGGGCGCCGAATCCGCCTGGAACCAGTACGGCATCCACGCCCTCCAGAATGGCCACCCCTTGGCGCTCGATGGTTTCCGAATCGACATACTTGATGCGTACCCGGGTGCGGGTCTTGAGCCCGGCGTGCGACAAAGCCTCGGACAGCGACTTATAGCAATCGGCCAGATCCACATACTTGCCGACCATGGCCACCGTCACTTCCACCTGGGGATGCGCCATGCTCTCGATGACGGCCTCCCACTCGCTGAGATCGGCCTCCGGCACGTTCAAACCCAGCTTTTCGGCCACGATGGCATCCAGCTTTTGCTGGTGGAAGCGCAAGGGGATCTCGTAGATGTTGCGCACGTCGATGGCGGCGATCACGGCGCGTTCCTCCACATTGGTAAACAGGGCGATCTTGCGCCGCTCTGCGGCTGGCAGGGGCCGGTCGACACGGCACAGCAGGATATCGGGCTGAATACC
The DNA here is from genome assembly GCA_050725475.1 of Gammaproteobacteria bacterium. Classification (GTDB taxonomy): domain Bacteria; phylum Pseudomonadota; class Gammaproteobacteria; order JBOHHR01; family JBOHHR01; genus JBOHHR01. Next base: position 1,343 of record JBOHHR010000210.1, read on the forward strand.
GATCGATCGCAGCTCTTTGACCGAGTGTTGCGTGGGCTTGGTTTTGATCTCTCCGACGGAGGCGATATAAGGCACCAAGGTCAAATGGATGAACAGCGTACGGCCCGAACCCAGCTCTACCCGCATCTGGCGGATGGCCTCCAAAAACGGCAGTGACTCGATGTCGCCCACCGTACCGCCGATCTCCACCATGACCACCTCGGCATCGCCAGCGCCTTTCTGGACGCACGCTTTTATTTCATCGGTAATATGGGGGATGACCTGCACCGTGCCGCCGAGGTAATCACCCCGGCGCTCCTTGCGGATCACGTTGGCGTATATGCGTCCCGCCGTGTAGTTATTGTTCCGGCTGGTTTTGGTTCGCACAAAGCGCTCGTAATGGCCCAGATCCAGATCGGTCTCGGCTCCGTCTTCGGTGACAAAGACCTCTCCGTGCTGAAAGGGACTCATGGTCCCCGGATCGACGTTGATGTAGGGGTCGAGCTTCACCAATGCCACCTTGAGGCCCCGTGCCTCCAGGATGGCGCCGAGCGACGCAGAGGCGATCCCTTTGCCCAAAGAGGACACCACCCCGCCGGTAATGAAAATAAAACGCGTCATTTCGGTTTAATACGTATGCTGCTTTCCTCATTAAGCATACCCGGCTTGGGCGGTCCTGCCAAATGTCCATTGCCTGAAACAGCCGGCTTCTCTAGACTATAGTGGTTGTCTCTAACTCCACCGGCTGATGAGGGCCTATTATCTCGGGTAAGGCAAATAGAGGTGTTCGTTCGGTCAAAAAACCCGACTCCCCGCCCAGCCCTACACACGTCACGATACGCTGACAACCGGGGATACAAAATGCAGGGTTATTACACGCAAGGAGTTCCAGGTGACCGAGATATGGGCAGTGCTCCGTTGGCAAGCAACGCTCAGGAGTTTCTAAGAGGCGAGCACGAACGGCTACAATCCTATGGCCGCGGCGTCGAAGAGATTTTTCGGTGGTTCCGGGCGCGGTGGCTATTGCCGCGCGCCGCAAGGGATAGCCGGTATCTGGAGTTCGACCCAGCGGATTATCGGCTCTGGGGAAAGGAGGGGACACACCCCCATGGCAACTGAGCAAACGCCATTTGCCGATCTTCCTGCGGCGCTGGTAGAGGAGGTGCTTGGCCAGACCGCCGACGTCGCGAAACAGTTGCTTGGGACGTTCCAGAGCGTGCGCGAGGATCGCGATCGATTCCGCCGGGAGCTGCTCAACAAGGGTCTGGTCCTCCCCGAATCCGCGCTCGGCTATCCGCCGGCACCCACCACCTGCGGAGCTGACGGTTCCTATGCTATCGAGCGGTTGCTCACCACCGACATGGCCGCGGCCGCGGCAGTGGCCGTCGAAGGGCTCACGCCTCCCTCGGAAAAGCGACACTGGGATCTACCACACCACAAGACCTTCGTAGCCGCCGAGCCGCATCTCGAGGATACGGCGACGGTGCTGCGCGCTCTCATGCTCGGCGAGGAGCTGTGTCTCGCGGTGAAGGCCCCCCATGACCTCGTACTGCTCGATGGCACGCTCACTCTGCCCATCATCTATTTCAACCAAGCGATTACCAAAGCGCCAGAAACGAAAGTTCAGCTGTGCTGTGCGAAGGAGTTCCTCGCCCACTGCACCGATTTTTTGGAGGCGTACCGGGCCCTTCTTAACGCTGGCCGGACCGACAAGCAGTATGCCGCCCTACCCAAGGATTCCACGCGTCGCGAGATCGGCCGGGAGCTCGGCTGGCCGGAAGGGCACGACGACCGGGGAATGCTGACCCTCTTACTAGAGCCCGGCGAGCTGACGAAACCGCGGTCATTGGAACAGCCGGCGCAGCCCTGGCACCTCAATACGGGGCAGCTATCATCGGTGCTCAGGCAGCGCGCAGACAGTTTGGCCGAGGAAATCGTGAGCGCGCTCGGTCGTGTTTATGTTCTCTACTACAAACCACATCCGTGGCTGCCTGCGCTGCGAGTCGAGGTCGCCGAGGGTATCGCGCTCAACACCCATCGGCTGGCGACGGTCGTTCAAGGCCTCAAGCAGCAGTGTGCCACGCCCTCTATGCTCGAACCTTACCCTATCTACCTGGCGGATCGAACGGTCAAGGCCTTGGCCCGGGCCGTGCCAGCCTTCCGGCAGGTGACAACACAGCGCATCTCTGAAC
>JBOHHR010000211.1:0-5763 GCA_050725475.1 Gammaproteobacteria bacterium
ATACCAAGGCCAAGCAAGAACCGGCCTACCGCTTTTACGCGCTCTACGACAAGATCAGCCGGGATGATGTCCTCAATCACGCCTGGCGTCTTGTCCGTGCCAACCGAGGCAGTCCCGGCGTTGACGGGATCAGCTTTGAAGCCATAGAACGCGGGATAGGGGTAGAGACGTTTCTGCGGGAACTGGCCCGTGATCTGAAAGACAAAACCTACCGAGCCCAACCTGTGCGGCGTGTCATGATTTCCCCGCTAGGGATACCGACGCTGCGAGACCGGGTAGTGCAAATGGCAGTGAAGCTCATCATCGAACCGATATTTGAGGCCGACTTCTGTCCGCATTCGTACGGATTTCGGCCAAGGAAATCGGCTCACGATGCCGTGGACGACATCGCTAATGCGCTATGGGCAGGCTACACCCAAGTCATCGACGCCGACTTGTCGAAATACTTTGACAGCATTCCGCACGCCAAACTGATGGCCGTGGTGGCCGAGCGTATTGTCGATGGGGGGATAGTACACCTCATCAAACAATGACTCAAAGCCCCGGTCATCGGTGAAGACGACAACGGAGTGAAGAAGACCGTGGGCGGCGGAAAAGCCAATCGCAAAGGTACGCCGCAAGGTGGCGTGATCTCCCCGCTATTGGGCAACTGCTACCTGCATATTCTTGACCGCATATGGCAACGGCGGTGCATGAAAAGAAATCTGTCAGCGCATCTTGTGCGCTACGCGGACGACGTTGTTGTGATGTGCCGAAAAGATGTAGAGGAACCGCTGAACGTGGTGCGTCATGTGCTGGGACGACTGGGCCTCAGCCTCAACGAGGCTAAGACTCATATCGTGGACGCCAGCCAAGCGAGCTACAACTTCCTGGGTTTCACGATTCAGATGAGTCGAGGAGCAAGCACTGGAAAGCCGTACCCGAATGTCTGACCGGCGGACCAATCGCTGAAGAAGATCAAGGCGAGGCTGACGGAACTGACGGGGCGGGAACTGACCGCCATCCCCCTGGGAGACATCGTGGGAAGAGTGAACCACAGGCTGAGCGGCTGGGCGAACTACTTCCACTATCGGAACTCAAGTCTGGCGATGAGCAAGGTCAGAAACCATGCGGAAGACCGGTTGCGAACCCACTTGATGAAGCGCCATAAGGTGAAGGATAGAGGAACCGGCCTGCGCCGTTTCCCGAGTGCTGATCTATACGGGCGCTATGGGCTGTACAAAGTTCCTGCGGTGGCGGGCTGGCGCTCGGCGCATGCCTTAGCATGAAGAACATCGGAGAGCCGTGTGCGGGAGAACCGCATGCACGGTTTGATGAGGGAGGGCAGGCGAGAGCCTGCTCTTTACTCTACCCTTTAACCGCCCTCGAGATCGTAGGGCTGCTGCAACACGCAGCCCTGGCCGGCCCAGAACTCCAACAGGCGGAGGATCAATTCGTGGAAGGTCTGCATGGCGGGCGAGATTGTAGCCCGTGCGAGCACCGCGCGGTGTAAGGAGCGCCACGCCGACCGTCATCTTCGCAAGGAGAACGCTGGGGGCCTACTCGCGGCCAGGGCTGCGCCGCGCGATGCTCGCCCACGAGCACGCGGCGCAGCACTTTGCCGACCATGCTCTTGGGCAGTCAGCGCGGATCTCTTCGCCAGTCGCCGCGGCCCCGGCTCGGAGGACCACCCAGGCCTTCACCACCTCGCCCCTCTCCGGATCGGGGACTCCGGCCACCCGACCTCGGCGACGGCCGGGGGTTTTTCCGGATCTCTGCGACGGAGCGTGCATTGACTTGGCCCGCCGGTAGGAGTAGTTTTTCAGGATTCGTTCCCTACGGCCAAAGGAGGTTGCCATGAGAGGCAGGACACTTTTCTTTGCTGGCGTGATGGCTTCGGCTGTTCTCATCGCGAGCGCCACGGCTCTCGCAGGGGAAAACAATCCAGCCAAGGCCATGGTGGCTCAGAATGCCGCCGATCTGAAGTGGGTCCCGGCGGAAGCGCTCCCGCCTGGAGCGATGATGGCTGTGATTCGCGAAGACCCGGTGACGAAAGCTGTCGATTTCTTGGCTAAGGTAGAGGGAGACCACCATGTGCCGCCGCATTGGCACACGCCCAATGAGCGTGTCACGGTCCTCGAAGGGACATTCACTACCGAGACCGACGGCAAGAAGCATACGCTCACGAAGGGCGGATACATGTACCTTCCTGGCAAGACAGTGCACGAGGCGTGGCTTAAGGGGAAGACCATGATCCTGGTCAGCGCAGAGGGACCATTTGACATTACTTATGTCAACCCAGCCGACGAACCTGCGACATACAAGGCGATGAAGGAAAAGGCGGCAAAGGAACAGAAGCAATAAGGAATAGGGGCGCTCGCGGCGGTGGCGGACGTGCTCCTGGCCGTCGAGCGCTTTGGAGAGCGCTTGTGGGAAACCGAGGCCTACTGGCTCAAGGCGGACCTTCTCCTGGACACGAAAAAGGCTCCCCCGCGTAGAGCAAGCGTTAAAGGGGCCAGGCTCGAAATACCATTCACAATCCCAACTCTCCCTGCCCTTGATTGCTTCCCGGTAATATTACTCCAATCGCGGCCGACCTCGCGGCCTCGCTTGAAGTCGCCGGGCAGCGCCAATTGCCACCCGAGTTCCGCGAAGAGCAAAGCGAGGAACGAGCATGCACCTCATGCGCTTCCGGGCCGATATGACCGCCCACATAGAACGCGGTGAGTCAATACAACCTGCCGCCGCTCACCTCGCGGGCCGGGAAAAAATCCGAGCCATCGAGATCCCGGCGGACCTCCCGATCCGCAGGTTTTGTTTCGTGACCCAAATGGTTGGACCGTTGCAATTAACCTCTCACCTTCTTATAGGATGCACACACCTCATAGATCTCCACCAGCAGGGGCGCAATCACAAGATCTGACCTACAGATCCAATTCTGATTTCGTCGGAGCCAATTGATCCTCAATGAGTGTTTGGTGCAGGGACGCCGAAGATACTGGAGTTCATCAAGCAGTTAGGCCTTCGAAGGTGCATTAGATTCGGTTGTTGGTTGAAATCAACGCTCCCTCACACTCTCGTCCTTATAGCGCAGCAGGGGCGACAACAGGTATTCGATCAAACGCCGCTTGCCGAGCTTGAGCTCCACACTCACTGCCATGCCGGGCGAGAGCGGCACGAGCTTTTCGTCCACACGCATCGTGGTCATGGCCAGACGCACTTGGGCGGCGTAGCGCAAGCCCTGTTGTTCATCCGGGACCGCGTCGTCTGAGATAGTGAGCACTTTGCCATCGAGGGTGCCGTATTGCGTGAAGGGAAAAGTCTCGAGCTTGATCTCGGCAGGCTGCCCGTCGTGCACAAAGCCGATGTCTTTGTTCGCGACCCAAGCCTGCACCTCGATGGCGCCCTCTTCGGGCACGATGCGCAGGAGCTCTTGCGCAGGTGTCACCACACCGCCTATGGTGTGCACGGCGAGTTGCTGCACTTCGCCGGCGACCGGGGCATGCAGTTGTTGCAAGCTAACCCGCTGCTTGGCCTTGATCAGCTCTTGTTCAAGGCCCGCCAGCGTGTTCTCGATCTGCGCCAGCTCATCGAGCAGCCGGTTCTGAAATTCCGCCCGCATCGCCACCTGGCGTTGTTGAACATTGGCAATCGCGGCGTCTAAGGTGGCAAGGTTGGCCCGCTGTACATCGCGTTCTTTGACCTGCTCGATGCGCTGTTGCTCCAGCTCGGACCACTGCATGCGCGGCACCAAGGCTTGTTTCAAGAGCTTCGCGTGCGCCTCGGCCCGTTCGCTCACTAAAGGGATGGTGGCATCGAGCTGGGCGATGCGATTGTCTATGGCTTGGTGCTCATGGCGCTTTTGGCGTTCCTCATCTTTGAGCGCCAAGCGCTTGGCGTGATATTCATCCAGTTGCCTGGCAAGCCGTATCCTTTGCAACCGCGCCTGCTCTGGCCTTGCCCCAGCGATGTTGAAAACGGCTGCGCTATCGAGGTCGCTGCGCTTGTCCGCGATCGCATCGAGCAAGGCCATCACCCGGGCGCGATCAAGCTTAAGCGCCAGCTCCTCGGCGGCAAGCCGTTTGCTATCCGCGCCGCTTGCGGTGCTATCGAGCTCAAGCAACAAATCACCTTGGTTTACTTTCTGACCTTCGGCCACGCGAATGTGCTTCACCACGCCGCTCTCCAAAGGTTGGATGATCTTGACCCGACCATTGGGGACAATCTTGCCGGGTGCTTGGGCTACGATGTCCACTTCGCCGATACAAGACCACAGCAGGGCGATGACAAAGAAGCTCATGATCGCCCACAGGATATAGCGGCTTGCCGGTAGGGGTGGCGTTTCTTGGATCTCGAGCGCGGCCGGCAGAAATTCAAGTTCCGTTCTAATCATTCGGTTACAGTTCGCTGGGTATCAACCACTGACGGCTGACAAGGGGCGATTGACCTGATGGGCATGCAATCGGGCGTAATAGCCCTGGGCTTTTAGCAACTCGCGTTCGGTGCCTTGCTCCACGATTCGGCCTCGGTCCATGACCAGAATTCTATCGACGAAGCGCAGCGCGCTTAATCGATGTGCGATGATGAACACGGTGCGCCCTTGGCAGATCTGGTGCATGTTCTTTTGGATGATCGCTTCGGATTCGTAATCCAAGGCACTGGTTGCCTCATCGAGCAGGAGAATGCGGGGGTTGGTGACCAGGGCTCGGGCGATGGCGATGCGCTGGCGCTGCCCGCCGGAGAGATTGCTGCCGTGCTCGCCCACCAAACTGTCGTATGCTTCGGGCAGCTCCAAGATAAACTCGTGCGCCCCGGCCAGCTCGGCCGCCCGCACCACCCGCTCCAGGGGCATAGCGGGATCGGCAAGCGCGATGTTCTCGCACACCGAGCGGTTGAAGAGGAAGTTCTCTTGCAGCACCACCCCTACATTTCGGCGCAGCCAAGCGGTGTCCACCATGGCCAGATCCACCCCATCGACTAGCACCCGCCCGTGCTCGGGGACATAAAGCCTTTGAATTAGCTTAGTGAGCGTGCTTTTGCCGGAACCGGAGCGGCCCGCGATGCCGATCACTTCTCCCGGCTTGACTGCTAAAGAGACCTGGCGCAACACCTCGGGCCCATCGGGCCGGTAGCGGAAGCTCACGCCCTCGAAGACCACACGGCCCTGGAGCCGGGGGAGCGAAGCACGCCCTAGGGCATGGGCTGGCTCGGCTTGGGTGTTGAGAATATCCCCTAAGCGGGCGACCGAGATCCCGGCCTGCTGAAACTCCTGCCACAACTGCACCAGGCGCAGCATGGGGCCACTGATCCGGCCCGCCAACATGTTGAAAGCGACCAGTTGCCCGACCGACAGATCACCATCGATGACCAGCCGCGCGCCCAGCCATAAGATGCCGAGCACGGTGAGCTTGTTGATCAAGCCCGCCGCCTGAGTAGCGATGTTGCTGAGCTTGGTCGCGCTAAAACTGGCCCGCACGTACTCGGCGAGCTTCTCCTCCCAGCGCCGTTGCGCCTGCGGCTCGACGGCCGAGGCTTTCAAGGTTTGGATGCCGTTCACCGCCTCCACCAGAAAAGCCTGACTGTCGGCGCCGCGGTTGAATTTCTCGTTAAGCTTTGCCCGCAGCAGGGGCGTGACCCAGAAGCCGAGCAACCCATAACAGGGGATCGCCGCCAGCACCACCCAGGTCAGAAGGGGACTGTAGAAATACATCACGGCGAAAAACACCAGGGTGAAAAACAGATCCAGCACCAAGGTGAGGGCAGAGCCGGTGATAAAGTTGCGTA
>JBOHHR010000212.1:0-5263 GCA_050725475.1 Gammaproteobacteria bacterium
AATTTACCGGCCGCACCATGCCCGGGCGGCGGTGGTCGGAAGGTCTGCACCAGGCCATCGAGGCTAAGGAGGGCGCGGTGATACAGCAAGAGAACCAGACCTTGGCCTCGATCACGTTTCAAAACTATTTCAGGCTATACCACAAGCTCTCGGGAATGACCGGCACGGCGGATACCGAGGCCGCCGAATTCCAGCAGATTTATGGCTTGGAGGTGATCGTCATACCAACCCACATGCCCATGATCCGCGAAGACCATGCGGATCTGGTGTTCCTGGCCCAGGACTCGAAGTTCAAAGCGATCATCGAGGATATCGAGGATTGCCGCCGCCGGGGGCAGCCGGTGCTGGTTGGCACCACCTCCATCGAGACCTCAGAATACCTCTCCAAGCTTCTAGGGCAGCATAAGATCGAACATCAGGTGCTGAACGCTAAGTTCCATGAGAAGGAGGCGTACATCATCGCTCAGGCCGGCCGTCCGGGAGCGGTCACGATTGCGACCAACATGGCCGGTCGCGGCACCGACATCGTGCTGGGAGGCAGTTTAGATGCGGATATCAAAGCCTTCGGAGAAGATCCCGACGAAGTCAGCCTGCTGCGGGCAAAGAATGAGTGGCAGGCGCGCCACCAGCAGGTGGTAGGCGCTGGAGGCCTGCACATCGTCGGCACCGAACGCCATGAGTCTCGGCGCGTCGACAATCAGCTGCGCGGCCGTTCCGGACGCCAGGGTGATCCGGGGTCCAGTCGCTTTTATCTTTCCTTGCAAGACAATCTTATGCGCATCTTCGCCTCGGATCGCACCGCGGCCTTGATGAAACGCTTTGGCATGCAGGAAGATGAGGCCATTGAGCATGTGTGGGTAACTAAGGCCATAGAAAACGCCCAACGCAAAGTCGAAGCCCATAACTTCGATATCCGCAAGCAGTTGCTCGAATACGATGACGTGGCCAATGATCAGCGCAAGGTCATCTACGAGCAGCGCAATGAGCTGATGGAAGCCGACGACATCGCCGCCACGATTGAGGGGATCCGGCAAGATGTGCTGAACGGGGTTATCGATCAATACATCGCACCGCAAAGCTTGGACGAGACCTGGGATCTCGCTGGCTTGACCGACGCCATGGAACGCGAGTTCGGTGAAAGCTTGCCGATCGCACAGTGGCTGGAGCAAGACAGTTCCTTGCACGAAGAGACCCTGCGCGGCAAGCTCCTCGATCACATCGCCCAAACGTACAGGGAGAAGGAAATCGGGGCCGGGGCGGAGGTCATGCGTCATTTCGAAAAAGTGGTGATGTTGCAGGTGCTCGATTCGCACTGGAAAGACCATCTGGCGGCCATGGATTACCTACGCCAGGGAATACACCTGCGAGGTTACGCGGCAAAAAACCCCAAACAAGAATACAAGCGCGAAGCTTTTGAGATGTTCTCCCAGCTGCTGGAGCGGATAAAGCAGGAGGTGATCAACATCTTGTCACGGGTTCAGGTGCGCGCCGAACAAGAGGTAGACGCGCTGGAAGAAAAACGCCGGCGCAACCAGGCGCCTGTGAGCTACCAGCACGCGGAAGCTCCAGGCGTACTCAACGAGGAGGAAGAACCCGTGTCGGAGAGCAGTGGTCCGAAAACTCCGTACGTGCGCGAGGGGCCAAAGGTCGGCCGCAATGAGCCCTGCCCCTGCGGCTCTGGGAAAAAATACAAGCACTGCCACGGAAAACTGGGATAATATCCACACTCCCAGAGTCGCGCCGCACAGTCCAAGCTCCGGGATCCTGCCTGAGCCGCCATGCCCATCGATGTCACCGAGTCCTTGGCCCCGATCTCAGGGATTGAGCTCGGAACCGCCAGCGCCGCAATTCGCCGCCAGCCCGGCCCTGATCTCGCCGTTATCGCTTTGCGGTCATCCACGAGCTGTGCCGCCGTATTTACCCAAAACGCGTTCGCGGCGGCGCCGGTTCAGGTCGCGCGACGGCACCTTGCCCAAACGGCACCCCGCTATCTGCTGATCAACGCCGGCAACGCCAACGCCGGCACCGGTGAGAAGGGTCTTGCGGACTGCGAAACTTCCTGTACGCTCTTGGCGCAGGAGGTGGGATGTGCGCCATTCGAGGTGTTGCCGTTCTCGACCGGGGTGATCGGCGAGCCGTTACCGCTGCATCGATTCCACAGCGCCATCCCTCAGGCGTGCGCCGCCTTGTTGGCCGATGGGTGGTCCGCCGCCGCCAAGGCCATCATGACTACGGACACCCGCCCCAAAGGGGCATCCACGCAGATCCGTGTCCAAGATCAAAGGATCCGCATCACCGGCATCGCAAAAGGAGCGGGCATGATCCGCCCTGACATGGCCACCATGCTGGCTTTTATCGCAACCGATGCCGCTGTCGAAACTTCCTTGCTGCAACGCTGCCTGGACCGGGCCGTATCCCACTCGTTTAACCGCATCACCGTAGATGGAGATACGTCCACCAACGACGCCTGTGCGCTGATGGCAACAGGCTGTTCCGATCTGCCCCGCATCGAGCGTGAAGGGGAGGACTACCAGGCTGTCACAGAGGGAGTGATCGCCGTATGCGAAGCGCTCGCCAAGGCCATCGTGCGCGATGGCGAAGGAGCGACGAAGTTCATCACCATAGAAGTAGCAGGCGGGCACAGCGAGGCGGAATGTCTTCAGGTCGCGTATTGCGTTGCGCATTCGCCCTTGGTCAAGACCGCGTTTTCGCCGCCGATCCGAACTGGGGAAGGCTGCTAGCGGCCGTGGGCCGTGCCGGTCTGCCCGCTCTAGCGGTACAAGAGGTCGCGATCGCCGTCGGGAGCTCGTGGGTGGTGCGCCATGGCGCGTTAGCACTCGAGTACACGGAAGCCGCCGGGCGTGCTGCGATGGCGGGGGCGGAGATAACAGTGCGCATTGAGCTGGGCCGCGGCAGCTTCCAGGCCCGGATCTGGACCTGTGACCTCTCGTACGACTACGTGAAGATCAACGCGGAATACCGCAGCTAGGCCGGGCCGGTACTCGAGTTCCCATGCTGCATGTCGCCGTGGCCGTGGTGAGCGATGAGCAGGGCCGTGTCTTAATCTGCCAAAGGCCGAGCCACAAGCACCTGGGAGGGTTTTGGGAGTTTCCTGGGGGCAAAGTGCAGCGCGGGGAAGAGGTGACTGCGGCGCTGCGCCGAGAGTTGCGGGAAGAGATCGGTATCGAAGGAGGCCCGTCGCGCCCCTTTATTCAAGTCCAACACCGCTACCCGGATCGCGACGTGTTGCTGGATGTGTGGCGCGTGAATCATTGGCGCGGGACCGTTCAGCCTATGGAGGGACAGCGCATTCGATGGGCCGATCCGCTGGATCTCGATCCGCAACAATTTCCGGCCGCGGACATTCCCATCATCAAGGCATTGCGGCTGCCGAGCCTTTATCTGATCAGTCCGGAACCTGGGCCAATAGCGCCTTTCCTCGCCAAGCTGGCACACTGTCTGGAAGCAGGAATGCGTTTGCTGCAGTTGCGAGGCAAGCACCTGCCACCGAGGGATCTCTGCCGGTTAGCTGCTCAAAGTATCGAGCTCTGTGCTTCCTACGGCGCACGATTGTTGCTGAACGCCGATCCGGAGTATGCGCAGAGCCTCGGCATGGACGGAGTACATCTTAGCGCCAGCCGATTGTTACAGCTCAGCGAGCGGCCCCTCAGTGACCGGTTCCTAGTCGCCGCTTCCTGCCACAATGCCGTGGAGATCGAACACGCTTGCAACATAGGTGTGGATTTTGTCGTACTGGGGCCGGTGCGCCCAACACCAACACATGCGAAAGCTAGAATACTCGGCTGGGAGGGATTCCGGGATCTCGTGCGCGTAAGCCAAGTGCCCGTGTTCGCCTTGGGTGGATTAGAGCCCAAACACATGGCCCAAGCTTGGCACTGTGGGGCCCAAGGGATAGCGGCGATACGGGGCGTGTGGCATACGCCCGATCCCGCAGTTGCGGTGCGTGCGTGCCTTGAAAGCGAGGGATAACTCTAGGATCCGAGACGATAGCTGATCATAACAACAGATATGCACTCGCTCGTGCGAACAACCGCTTTTCAACTCCTGGCGCAAGGCAGAGCTGCGCCAGTTTCCCCCAAAGTTGCCCCCATGCCTAAGCGGCCCGGAGCGAATAGGGATGTACCGCAATAGGTCACGGCTCGGGGTGGATGACGCTTGCGAGCTCATTCATGCTGCGCGGAAACTTATCCGGTGGCTTGATCAGGCTCTCGGCCGGGATGCCGAGCTGCTGATGCAGCTTCCACATCATCTTCAGCGTCAACGGGCGCTTGTAGTTCAGCACCTCGTAGACCCGGTTCATCCGGCCGATCATGGGTTCCAGGTCTTTGGGAGTGAGTCCCATCTGATCCATACGGAACTTGATGGCTTCGACCGGATCGGGAAGATCCATCGGGAAGTGCCCCTTCTCATAGGCCTCGACCAGCGTGGCCAGGACGTCGAGACGCTCGCCTTGCGGAGTGTCCGCCTCGGCCATCATGAGCGACTCGATCTCCTTCAGGGCCGCACGATAGTCGGCATCGGTCTTGATTGGCTTGATATCCATCGTCATCTCTTCAAATCGTCTGCGCATCAATCTCGTCGTACTGGGCGTGGGTTCCGATGAACCTCACGTAGACCACCCGATAGGTGTAGTTGATCCACACCACCAACCGGTACTTGTTGCCGGCGATGTTGAACACCACTCGCCCGTCCCGAAGGATGCTGGCGTTGCGGAAGTCTCCGCACCACCGGAGTTTAGCTGGGTTTCGTTCCTCAACCCAGTCTACCTTGCTACGAGTGGCCTACGGGACGAACTAACGCTCATTAAATGGATGCTCTACCTCCATCGAGCCCGAAGTAGCAGCAGTGGTAGGCTGGGATGAGCCGGGCGAATCCCAGCAACCCACCTGCAACCCACCTCATTCCCATTGACATTCTATGATCGGCGACGATGCCGCCCAGTCGACAGAGTACATCCCGCGTTTCACCCAACGGTGAAACGAAGAATACGGCCAATCCTTAACCGATTGGACATAGCCGTGTTTGACGGGATTGAAATGAATGTAATCCATGTGGCGTTGATAATCCGGCTCATCCCGAATCACTTGTTCCCAGTAGCGACGCTGCCAAATGCCACGTTCACCTTTACGCTGACGGCTTCTTGAAATGCGTTCGCCCCTATCAATGGCCCGGGAAAAGCGCGCCTTGATCAAACGCCAGCGGGTAGGGAAATCGTCATCCTCAGGCGGCAGTTGCCACAAAC
>JBOHHR010000213.1:0-3267 GCA_050725475.1 Gammaproteobacteria bacterium
CAGGACGATTTCCCGGACGTCGTGTAACGGATGCTCGTTATACGTCATTCGGGACCGATTGTCCAGCTTCGCCTATAGCTCTTTAACTCATCTGAATTTTCTGCCTAGGACGCATTCACCCTGACAATCTCTAATACGCCTCGGCTTCTTTTAGAGATTTCAAAACGCTCGCTCGTACGACGGCCTTTGCCGGGATGCGAATGATTTGCCCGGTCATGGGGTTGCGAGCCGTGCGCGCTTTTCGCTGGACGCGACGCAGCTTAACTCCCAATTCTGGAAGCGCGAATTCTCCGGAGCCCCGCTTCATTACGTGCCTTTTGGCCAAAGCGCCAAGCGAGGCCAACACGGCTTTGACTTGGGTGCGATTCAGACCCGTTTCTTCTGCAAGTGCTAGAAGGATCTCGGTCTTGGTTTGCCTGGTCTTAATCGCCTTCAGAGTAGCCGCACTGCCGTTAGTGGGAGCCGGCGCAGTGGATTTCTTCGCTTTGCTATTTGTTGCCATGACGATTCCTCTACGTTAAACGTTTGCGGCGAACATGTGAAACAATACATATTGTAGTCTATGATGTTATTGACCGCAATATATAGCTTGAGGAAAAGGTAGTTCTTGAGACCTTGATCGATTGCTGGTGAACGCTGAATACTCTCTCGAAAGCAGCGTCTTTGACTTCGCCTCAGATCCCGGGGGTGATTTAGGCAAAATCGCGCGGACGGTGCTACATCGAGAAGGCCCGAATGAAGATAATGAAGATAAAGACGCTCTCGGCGGGGATGGTCATCACCCGCCGGTTAAACCACGAATGCGTTTATCTGTTGCTGCGCGCGTACAACTACTGGGACTTCCCCAAAGGGACCGTCGAGCCCAGGGAAGATCCGTTTGAGGCGGCGTGCCGCGAGGTGGTGGAAGAAACTTCGCTGACGAACCTCAGCTTTCCGTGGGGCGATATGTTCCGCGAGACCGAGCCCTATGGTGCCGGCAAAGTGACGCGGTACTATCTCGCTGCGGTCCACGAAGCAGAGGTCACATTGCCGATCAGTGCGGACCTCGGCCGCCCGGAGCACGACGAGTATCGCTGGCTACGCTATGGCGAGGCCCGGGCGCTGTTGTCTGCGCGGCTGATCGGCATCGTGGATTGGGCGCGTGAGGTGAGCGGGTGCTGATACACCGCGCCCGATCGGCGCAGCAGTCACCACGTGCCCCGATAACCCTTGGAGAGAGTTGCTATGATTAAAATTAGTCGCATCCTTTGTCCCGTAGATTTTTCTGAGACCTCCAAACGCGCCTTCGAATACGGGCTTGCCCTGGCTGGCCAACTTGGTGCCGAGCTGGATGTGATCCATGTCTTCCAGTTACCGGCCTATACACTGCCCGAGGGTGGATTCGAGTTAACACCTAATTTCGCAACCGAGCTGTCGAATCGACTGCAACGGCAGATCGATGAGTTCATAAAACAGCCGGCCGAGCCCTCTGTCAAAGTCACCGGCGCCCTTTATGAAGGCATACCCTTTATCGAGATCACCCGTGCAGCTAAAAAGCGTGGCGCAGATCTCATCGTGATCGGGACCCACGGCAGAACAGGCTTTGCCCACCTCTTGATAGGCAGCGTCGCGGAACGTGTGGTTCGCACCTCCGAGGTGCCAGTGCTATCCATCCGAAGCTGACGTTTCTATGCCCTCATGTTGTCGGAAGTAGTCGCGGTTTGCAGGCGTGCTAAGCCAGCGGCGCTGACTCGCCGCATGGCTCGCTTGACGACACTGGGGCTTAGCGCAGTATTCTCAGAACTACCCCGGTCCCTTTCGCTCCTGGATTTTTTTTAATGCCAGGCCTGCTGATGAGCTTGTGCCTGGCGGCAATGGGTGGCGCTAGTATCGGCTCCTTCTAATAACCCGGCGCTGGTTGTTGCGCGACCGGCGCGGATTCCGCAACGAATATTTCTACGCGCCGGTTCATGGCACGGCCACTCGGGGCGCTGTTATCGGCCAGCGGTTCGCGCGAGCCGCGCCCGTCGATCGCGATGCGGTCCATGGCCACACCCCGTGCAGTAATATAATCACGGGCGCTAGCGGCGCGTTGCACCGATAGCGCATCATTTATCGCATTCGTGCCGGTACTGTCCGTGTGACCGATGATGCGCACATTTGTGACCGCGTTGGTTTGCAGTGTCTGAGCGAATCTGTCGAGCACCGGCCTTAACTGCGGCTTGATGTCCGCTTTACCCACATCAAACGAGATATCGCTCGGGATCTCGAGCTTGAGCTCATTATTAGGCGTTTGCGTTACCTCCACCCCCGTGCCTTGAGTCGCCGCCACCATGGCTTGCTTCTGCTGCTCCATGCGCCGGGACCAAAGATAACCCCCACCCGCGCCTGCCGCGGCGCCGACCCCGGCGCCGATCGCCGCACCCTTTCCGCCGCCTGCCAGTGCCCCAATTGCCGCACCGGCGGCGGCCCCAACCCCGGCGCCGGTTGCTGTTCCTCGCTGAGTCTCCGTCATGCCGGCACAGCCTGCGATCGTGATTGCCCCTATGATTGAACTGACTAATATTCGATATTGCATGTGTTTTCTCCTATTGAGAGCGGAATGTGCTCAAGGATCATCCGATCCACGCCGGGTTTGGCACAACGACTATGGCAAGTGAAGGAAGAGACGATGATAGCTCAGAACCTATTCCTAGGGAATCCGCTCATCGGCGGTTCGTCCGGTCCCGTCGGTTCGAGTTGCTGGCCCGATGATGATGACGTGGACCGACGTTCGATATCCAGTTTGACCAAGTTTGACCCATTTCTCGTCCCTATGATAAAAGGAACGCACAGGGCTTTTACTTTTTTAGATCATTTCCTCTTCGACTGGTGACACGTGCTATTCATACCGGGGCGTATTGCGCCCTGTGCGTGCTGGTGACGGCTTGCGATAACTGGGAGCCGTTGACCTGCCTGCCGCCGGGCGCAAGCGAGAACGTCAGTACGCCGGCCGCCGTCGACTCACAGGCAAAGCCGGCGCCTCCAACCCGACTCTCCGTGTTCCTGGACGCGACCGGCAGCACCAGGGGCTTTGTGCCTAATGCCCGCCCGGCTGGTATTGAGCCGATATACGCGCGTCTGATCCGCGATCTGGTTGACTTGCCAAACCTCGAGCCTGCGATACGGCAAGCGAGCGCTTATAAGTTCGGCGCCTGGGTGAAACCCATCGGCTGGGACGATCTGGACCGGGCGCGACATGACGTCGCTTTTTACAGCGATCGCGACAGAGGCTTTAACCGAGAGAGT
>JBOHHR010000214.1:0-3475 GCA_050725475.1 Gammaproteobacteria bacterium
GCTTGCGGAAATTGCGCTTGTCCAATTCCTCACCGAGGATAAGCTCATACACCCTCTGTAGCTGCGAGAGGGTGAAACGCCGCGGCATAAACTGCAGGGCGATGGTCGAGTAACTCAATTTCGCAGCTAGCCTGTGGTGGGCCTTTTGTACGATCATAGTGTGGTCGAAAGCGAGTCTCGGGTAATCCCGAGCCGAAAACCAAGCCACGGCCGCGGCATCGGAGGCCGCGCGCGCTTCCAGCTTATCCTCCCCAAGCAGTGCAAAGTAAACCACCGAGATCACGCGTTCGCGGGGATCGCGCCCGGGTGCTCCCACGGTGCAAAGCTGTTCCAGATAGACGCGTGTGATACCCGTCTCTTCTTCCAATTCACGCAAGGCACAGGCGTCCAAATCCTCATCGATATCGACGAACCCGCCGGGTAGAGCCCAGTGGCCCTGGTAGGGCTCAAATGCCCGCTTGATCAGCAAAAACTCAAGACGATCGTTGCGGATCGCAAACACCACCACATCCGTGGTCACAGCAGGGTGTGGGTACTCGTAGCAGTACATGGCCGCGCAATGTGTAGTGAAGACACCTTAAGATAGTGTCAGAATTACACCATGTCAAATGAAGGCCGAAGCTCTCAGCTCAGGCGTTGGTGCGAACCCGGACCCCGAGCTCCCGAAGCTGCACCTCGCTCACTACCGTGGGTGCGGAAGTCAGCAGACAGCCCGCCGTTTGGGTCTTGGGAAAAGCGATGACATCACGGATAGACGGCGCACCGGTCATCAGCATCACCAGGCGGTCCAGACCAAAAGCGATCCCGCCGTGCGGCGGACAACCGTATTTTAAGGCCTCGAGCAGAAAACCGAATTTAGCGTTGGCTTGTTCTTCGTCGATGCCGAGGAGCTTAAACACCGCCCGCTGCATCTCCGGCCTGTGGATACGCACCGAACCACCGCCAAGCTCAGTGCCGTTCAGCACCAAGTCGTAAGCACGCGACAGGCAAGCGCCCGGGGCATTCACTAGTGCTTTTACATCGTCCGTTTTTGGCGCCGTGAAGGGATGGTGCAAGGCATCCCAGCGCTGTTCCTCACGGTCCCATTCAAACAGAGGAAAGTCCAGGATCCATACCGGTCTCCAGTCTTTTGCCGTCAGGTTCAGATCCTGTCCCAACCGTAGCCGCAAGGCGCCCAAGGACTCATTGACGATACGGGCATTGTCGGCCCCGAAAAAGACCAGATCATCGGTTTCCGCCCCGGTGCGCGCGAGCACGGCTTCCAACACCTCATCGGGCAGGAACTTGAGGATCGGCGACTGCAAACCCTCTCGTCCGGCGCTGCGGTCGTTGACCTTGATGTACGCTAAGCCTTTCGCGCCGTAAATAGCGACCAACTCGGTGTAGCCATCGATCACTTTGCGCGTAAGTTGCCCCCCTTTCGGGGCGCGTAGCGCCGCGACACGTCCCGTCGGGCTCCTCGCCGGAGCGGAAAAGACCTGAAACGGCACCTCGGCCATCAGATCCCCGACATCCACCATCTCCAGCGGTACGCGCAGATCCGGCCGGTCGCTGCCGAAGCGAGCCATAGCCTCGGCATACCCCATGCGGGGAAAGGGATGAGGCAACTCAACGCTCAAGCATTCCGCGAATAGCTGCTTCACCAGGGCCTCCATCAGCTCTGTGATCCCGGTTTCGTCCAAAAACGAAGTCTCAACGTCAAGCTGGGTAAATTCAGGCTGGCGGTCGGCACGCAAGTCTTCATCGCGAAAACAACGCGCGATTTGGTAGTAGCGATCGATGCCCGACATCATCAGCAATTGTTTAAATAGTTGCGGCGACTGCGGCAGTGCGAAAAACTTGCCCAGATGGGTGCGGCTGGGCACCAAATAATCGCGTGCGCCTTCGGGAGTGGAACGGGTCAACATCGGCGTCTCGATCTCAATAAAGCCGTGTTGCTCAAGAAAACGGCGCAGGATCCGGCACGTGTCGGCGCGCAAGCGCAGATTCCTTTGCATTACGGGGCGGCGCAGGTCGAGATAGCGATAACGCAACCGCACGTCATCGTGTGCTTGCTCATCATCGATCTGCAGCGGTGGCGTGTCCGCGCTGTTGAGGATCTCGATCTGCTCACCCACGACTTCCACCGCGCCTGTGGGGAGATCCGGGTTCTCGGTGCCGGGCGGGCGGCGCCCAACGCGTCCCTGGATGCGCACTACGTATTCGGCGCGAACCCGCTCGGCAAGCGCGAAGCTTTGCGCCGGATCCGGGTGAAACACGACCTGCACCAAGCCCTCACGGTCGCGCACATCGATGAAGATCACCCCGCCGTGGTCTCTGCGGTGGTGCACCCATCCGCATAATTCGACCCTCTGATCGATGTCCGAGACGCCGATCTGTCCGCAATAATGGCTGCGCATCCCCGCCTTGCTCGTATTGGTGAAAAGAACGTGGATGGTAAGGGCTAGCGCAAGCGGGTGCAATCAGCTCGCACCAGCAAAGGGAGGCGACGCTTGCTGCGGCTCGACGACTTCTCCAGGCGACGATCCGGTTCTGGACTACCGTTCCCGCCACTGATCGCCGATCACGGGATCGTCTTCTTCTTTTTCCTCCCAGTCGTACTTTTTCTCGGGCGGGGCGGGATCGTGATGTCGCAGTAGAAAGGCTAACGTGAGGCCGGTCACGGCGCCGAAGAAATGCGATTCGAACGATACCCCGGGCTCCTGCGGGAAGATCCCCCAGACCATGCCGCCGTAGAGGAAAAACACCAACATCGACAGCGCCATCGCCGGCCTGTCGCGGCGCAACACGCCAAGGGCGAACAGAAAGAACATCAGCCCGTGCGCCAGACCGCTGGCCCCGATGTGGTGACTGGCGCGCCCGAACAGCCACACGCCGAGACCCGAGCCGAGCAAAATCACCGGGACCGCGATGCGGGCCGACTTGGGATAGACATATACTATGGCCGTGCCTAAAACGAACAGCGGCAGCGTGTTGGCAAACAGATGTAAGGTGGAGCCATGGATCAAGGGCCCCAGCAAGAGGCCTGTTAGTCCACTGAGTTCTCGTGGATAGATGCCCCAGCGGTAGAGCTCAAGCGCAAATAGGTCATCGGCAATCCGGATCAGCCACAGCGCATAGATGACCCCGCTCACGGCAAGGGCTACAACACGCAAACTTGGTTTCTTAGCTTGCTCGTTCATTGCCTCGCTTATCGGAAGTGCTGTTCAAAATGCCCATTATCGCCCCGTCCTCAACCACAGTCCTTAAGGAATGACATGATCTCAATAACCCGTAACATCCGCATTGATGAAAAGGAGCTGCGGTTTCGCTTCGTGCGCGCGGCCGGCCCTGGGGGACAAAACGTCAATAAGGTAGCTACAGCGGTACAACTTTGGTTCGATGTCATCCGCTCTCCATCGTTGCCGGACCCGGTGCGTGAGCGCTTGGTGCACTTGGCCGGAAAGCGGGTATCTCGGGGCGGGGTATTGACCAT
>JBOHHR010000215.1:0-9768 GCA_050725475.1 Gammaproteobacteria bacterium
CTGACAATG
Organism: Gammaproteobacteria bacterium; assembly: GCA_050725475.1. Taxonomy (GTDB): domain Bacteria; phylum Pseudomonadota; class Gammaproteobacteria; order JBOHHR01; family JBOHHR01; genus JBOHHR01. The sequence goes on from JBOHHR010000215.1 coordinate 10, forward strand.
GAGCACGGTACATCAACACGCAATCGCTAAGTTGGGTGCCGCGCCCTACACGCCCTCGCAGCTGATGTAATTGGGCCAGCCCCAGGCGGTCCGCGTTATCGATGATCATCAAGCTCGCGTTAGGTATATCCACTCCCACCTCGATCACAGTAGTTGCCACCAGGACTTGGACCTGGTTGTTGCTGAATTCCGCCATGACGCGATCCTTTTCTTCAGTCTTCATACGCCCATGGATCAGCGCAACGGCAACCGATGGCAACGCCTGGGCCAGCTGGGCCGCTGTCTCTGTCACCGCCTGGCACTGCAACGCCTCAGACTGGTCGATACGCGTGCATACCCAGTAGACTTGGCGCCCACAGGCACAGGCCATGGCGATGCGTGTCATCACCTCCGCTCGGCGCCGGTCGGAGACTACGACCGTAGTGATCCGCTGGCGATTGGGCGGTTGCTCATCGAGCACCGAGACATCCAAATCCGCATAAGCCGTCATCGCCAGTGTTCGGGGAATGGGCGTGGCGGTCATGATCAGTTGATGCGGACAGGTTTGTTCCGATACCCCTTGATCGCGCAGGGCCAACCGTTGGAAAACCCCGAAACGGTGCTGCTCGTCCACGATGCACAAACCGAGCTTGGAAAACCGCAAGCCCTTTTGAAACAGGGCGTGGGTCCCGATCGCGATAGCGGGATCTCCTGTTGCCAGCTCAGCCCTCGCTCGCGCGCGCTGTTCGCTGTTTAAGCTCCCGCTAAGCCACACCAAGGGCACGCCCTCGGGCCCCAACCAACGGCGAAAAGTACGCAAGTGTTGCTCCGCGAGTAACTCCGTGGGGGCCATTACCGCAGCTTGAAAACCGCAGTGCCAAGCTTGTAATGCTGCGGCGGCCGCTACTACTGTCTTGCCGGAACCCACATCCCCTTGCAGCAAACGCAGCATCGGGGTATTGCGCGTCAAATCGTTTGCGATCTCTTTCCAGACCCGCTTTTGAGCCGTGGTCAACGCGAATGGCAGGCGCTGAAGGAAGCCGTCCGAGCGCAACGAACGTAAGCGCGGTGCACAATGCCGGCGTACCTCCGCGCGCAGGCGCCGCAAACCCAGCTGATGGGCCAGCAACTCTTCAAACGCGATCCGCCTTTGAGCCGGGTGCCGCCCTTCGAGCAGGACTTGCATACACGCCTCCGGCGGGGGACGATGCAGGAACTCGATAGCCTCCCGTAGCGAAGGCATGCCTAAACGGTCCATGGCTTCTGCCGGCAGCCAGTCGGGACACAACCCTCGCTCAAGCAGCGGCAACGCCGCGGTGACCAGTTTGCGCAGGGCGGTTTGACCCAGACCCTCCGTAGTCTTGTAAATCGGGGTCAAAAAGGAATCCACCGGCAGCGGGTGCTGCGGATCGATGCGGCGATACTGTGGATGAACGAGTTCCAAACCGTAATGCCCCGCGCGCACCTCGCCATAGCAGCGCAAAGCCACCCCGCGCACCAGTTGCTCGCGCTGCGCGCGCGTATAGTGAAAAAAGCGCAGGCCGACGGTCCCCGAGCCATCGTTTAGCCGCCCCACCAGAGAGCGACGACGGCCTGTGTGTTCCTGAGACATATCCAGTGCCCCCTGGATCAAGGCGCGCACACCAACCTTCAGTGTGGCTATGGGTGTGACCCGGGTGCGGTCTTCATAGCGCAGAGGAGGGAAAAACAGGACATCCTCCAGGGTGTGCACGCCTAACCGCGCGAATTTGGCGGCAAGGATCGGGCCCACGCCCGGCAAGGCGTTAACGCGCGACGGCGCACTTGGCGACGCTATCGCATTCACGCCTCGCGTGCCATTGCCCCTAGCTGGGTAATGCCATAATCGCGTCGATCTCCACCTTCGCCCCCTTCGGCAAGCTTGCCACGCCCACCGCCGCCCGCGCAGGGTAAGGGTGCGAAAAATACTGCGACATGACCCCGTTCACGAGCGGGAAGTCGCCCAGATCGACTAAGTAAACCGTGAGCTTAACGATGTCCGCCAGAGTCCCGCCGGCCGCGCTGGCCACCGCGCTCAGGTTATTGAATACCTGCGTGATCTGCGCTCGCATATCACCGGGGACCAGCTCCATGGTCTCCGGCACTAGCGGGATCTGTCCCGACAAATACACCCACTCTCCCGCCTTGACGGCTTGGGAATAGGTGCCGATGGCCTTAGGCGCAAGCTCGGTGCTGATCGCCGAGCGTTTCATTTGCTCCATCCGTTCAAGTTCTTATGCGCGTCACACGGGAAACCGTCTTAATGCCCCGCATGGTGTGCATGATACGGGCTAAATGCTTGCGGTCCTTTACCGCGATGACGAATTTCAACAGCGCGAACCGGTCGTCTTTGCCCGATATCTTGACATCCTCGACGTTGGCTCCTAAGTCCGCTATGGTAGCGGCGACCGTGGCCAACACCCCGCGCTGGTTTTTGACCTCCAAGCAAACCTGGGTAGAAAACTCACCCACCACGTCTTTAGCCCATTCCAAGTCGACCCAACGGTCCGGATGCTTGCGAAACTCAGCGAGATTCTTGCAGCATTGGCGGTGGATCACGATCCCCCGACCTGCCGAGATCAGTCCCATGATCGGATCGCCCGGTATCGGGCGGCAACACTTGGGGAACGACACCACCATCCCCTCGATCCCTTTGATGGGCAATGGCAGCGCCGGCACGTTGTCCTTCGCATCGCTCAGGTTGGGATGATCGCGCACCACCAAGGCACGCGCCACGATGGGCGCCAGACGTTTCCCCAGTCCGACGTCGGTCAGCAGTGCCGCCAGGTCGGCGCACTTTAGCTCTGCGAGGGCTCGCTCCAGCGCTTGCGGTCCGATCTCTGCAAAAGTCAGGCGGAATTGTTCTAGGGCGCGGTTTATCATCCGCTCGCCCAGCTTCTCGGCTTCGTCTTTCTTCAGATTTTTTAGGAAATGGTGAATGTGGGACCGGGCCTTCCCAGTGATCACAAAGCCAAGCCAGGTGGGGTTAGGGTGGGCGCCTGGTGCGGTGATGATCTCTACCGTCTGCCCCGTCTGTAAGGGGGTGCGTAAGGGCGCGAGCCGGCGATCGACACGGGCCGCCACGCAGCGATTCCCGATATCGGTATGCACCGCATACGCCAGGTCAACGACCGTGGCGCCACGCGGAAGGCTCATGATATCGCCCTTAGGGGTAAACACGTAAATCTCGTCGGGAAACAAATCGATCTTGACGGTTTCCAGAAACTCCTCAGAATCGCCCGCCTTCTGGTGCATCTCCAACACGCGCTTCAGCCACTCTCGAGCCCGAACGTGCGCGCTGTTGCTTGATGCTTCGCCGCTCTTGTACAACCAGTGCGCCGCCACTCCAGCCTCAGCCACTTCAGCCATCTCCCGGGTGCGGATCTGAACCTCGATTGGGCAACCGTGAGGGCCAAACAACACCGTGTGCAAGGACTGATAGCCATTAGCCTTCGGTATAGCGATATAGTCCCTGAACTTACCCGGCATGGGCTTGAACAAGTTATGCACCACACCCAAGATCCGATAACAGGAATCGACGCTGTCGGCAATAATGCGAAAACCGTAGACGTCGAAAAGCTCGGAGAAGCTCAATCGCTTCTGGCGCATTTTTTTATAGATGCTATAGGGGTGTTTCTCGCGTCCTAGGACAGACCCAGGCAGGTTATCCTCACGTAAGCAACGCACGAATGCGGCCTTGATCTTGTTCACCGCCTGTTTGCGGTTGCCTGCCGCCCGCTGCACCTCCTTGCGCAAGACGCGATAGCGCATGGGATAAAGGGTGGCAAATCCCAGGTCTTCGAGCTCTAGACGCATGTGATTCATTCCCAAGCGCTGTGCGATGGGTGCATAGATATCCAGAGTTTCACGCGCGATTAAGCGCCGCTTCGCCGGTGCTAAGGCGGCGATGGTGCGCATGTTGTGAAGGCGATCGGCGAGCTTGACCAGAATGACCCGCATGTCGTGGGTCATCGCCATCAACATTTTCTGAAAATTGTGCGCTTGGGCTTGCGCGTAAGTCTCAAACTCCATTTGGGTGAGCTTGCTGACCCCATCGACTAGCTCGGCGACCTCATTCCCGAATTCGCTGCTGATGCAATCCTTTTCCGTTGCCGTATCTTCGATGACATCGTGCAGCATGGCCGCCATCAGCGTCTCGTGGTCCATGTGCATCTGCGCCAGGATTTCGGCGACCGCGACCGGGTGCTCGATGTAGGGTTCACCGCTCAAACGACGTTGGCCTTTGTGGGCCCGTGCGCCGAATTCATAAGCCTGTCGCACTTTCGCGACCTGGCCGGGCGCAAGATAAGCGCCAGCTCGCCTAAATAAGTCGTCTGAGCTCGATGCGGGGGCGTTGGCCAATGTGGACATAGCGGGTGTCTCCATCAGCGCTGGGGGGTCCACCAAAGCTAATTAGGAAGACGTCGAATACGGTGGGCTCTCGGGGCGGCGCACCCAGCGCATCCAAAGAGGAGCTTGTTCATTCGCTTACATCGAGAGCATCATCGGCTACTCTGAAGCGAGGCACATTGAACTCCTCTACCTGCTCCTTCAACGCGATCGCTTCGACCCTAACGTGGTCGATGAGACCATCGGCGATCTCGCGCAAGGCTAAAACGGTGGGCTTATCGTTCTCTTCATCCACCAGCGGCTTCGATCCTAGACTGATCTGGCGCGCCCGCTTCGCGGCAAGCATGACCAGATCAAAGCGATTTTCCGCATGATTAAGACAGTCTTCTACCGTCACTCGTGCCATATCGAATTCCCAATTAAATGGACAGTTTAAAATTTTATCAAACGAGCGGTGATTGCGCCATTAAGGAGCGCAAAGTGTGTGCAAGCGCGTGTTTTTGCACCGAGCATCTCAACCGGCTCGCCCGAACGATCGCTTGCAGGTCGCTCACGGCTTTTCCAAAATCATCGTTGACGATAAGATAATCATACTCCGCATAATGGGATATTTCCTTGGCCGCATCGCGCATCCGGCGCTCGATCACAGCGGCTTCATCCTCCCCCCTCTGTGTCAAGCGACAATGCAAGGCTTCAAGCGAAGGAGGAAGAATGAAAACACGCACGCACTGAGGCAGGCGCTCGTGGATCTGACGCGCTCCCTGCCAATCGATCTCCAGGATCACATCCTTGCCCTGCGCCCATTCGCTTTCTACCGCCAGGCGCGAGGTCCCATACCAATAATCGAACACCCGAGCGTGCTCCAGAAACGCGCCCTCGGCGGCCATGCGCTGAAACACTGCGGGTTGAATAAAATAATAGTCGATCCCATCGCGCTCCCCGCTACGGATGGGTCGTGTGCTGTGCGATACCGCTACCGTGATCTGCGGCATCGTCTCGAATAAGGCTCTGACAAGGCTTGTCTTTCCAGCGCCGGAAGGGGCCGAGACGATGAACACGGACGGCTCGCTCATTCGATGTTCCGAAGCTGATTCCATAGTGCAGCGCGAAGGCCGCGCCAAATAAGCGGTTTGCTCATTGTGTATTTGCTAGGGGCGCAACTGTGGTGCACAAAAAATCACGTCAGTGCGTTCGCCGGGTACTGTACCAGCCGAAAGCCGCAACTAGAACCCCCGCAAGGGGTCAGAAGTCAGCGATTATCGCGCCATCCGCTCATTGTTATTCCTTGGTTATCGCGGCAATGACCATCTGCAGCGTCTTGCGCAGGGCCGTTTGCTTGTCCACGGTCTTCTTCCAACCTCGCCGTGCGGCCACCTGTTCTTTCGAAGCCGGTGAGGCCGGCAGGCCGGTGTTGGCCGGCGCGTATTGCCCATCGCGGCCGCCGAGTTTCCAGACCACCAAATCCAGCGAGGGAACGATATACAGCGCATGGCCGCCGGAACCCGATTTCCAATAGGCGTCACGCGGAAGGTCTTTCACATCACCGTCGGTGTTGACGTCGAATTGAAGGCTATACGGGTAGTGCGGGTTATAGGGCGACTTGCGAGCGCAGTGGCGAACGTACTCGGTGGGGACGAGTTGGCGGTCCTTCCAGTGCCCTTCGTTCAGCAGCAGGTAACCGAACCGGAGCATGTCCGTGGCCCGCACCGCAATCCCCCCGCCGCCCGGCGTGTATTTTTTTACGTGATTCTTGTACCCATAGCCCCACGTGCCCCAAGCCATCGGCTGGGCCAGGTGCTTGTCCACGTATTGTTGCAATTCCATGCCGGTTGTGTGCCGGAGAACAACGGAAGCAAGGTGGGGCGACGAGCTGGCGTACGAGTACCCATCTCCCGGATCGCACCAGAGCGTTTTCGTCGAGTACGGCCGTCCCTGGTATGTGCCCTCGTGCTTGCCAAAGGCGACCGCGTCGATCTTCGCCGGCCAACCGTCCGGTCCGGCGGGATCAATGGTGTTCTCCTTCCCCAGGACATAGACGGGGTTGTTCCCACGAATGCCGGCCGTCATCGCCAGGAACTGCCCGAGTTTGATGTCCTTTTTGCGCGGGTCGGTCAGAGGGAACGCCTCCGGCGGGAGATAATCCTTCGTGAAGACTTTCTGGTCTAGGCCGTCGGGGAACAGCTTCGGCCGTTCGTCGAGAAGAATGCCAACCGCGATGCTGGTGAAGCTCTTGCCGACCGAGGCAAGGTTCGGCGTGGCGTCGCGGTGGCCCAGACCGAAATAGTCCTCGTAGACCAGCCAACCCTTGCGCAGCACCAACAGGCCGCCGTTCTTCGTGCTCCCCTTGACGAACGCGAACGCCTCGTCGAGCTTCTTCTTGTCCATCCCGGCGACGCGACGGATTTGGTCCGCGTCGCCCAGGATACGCCAGCCGCCCTTGGATTCCGGCGGGGGGAAATAATCCCCGGCGCTCGTCAAGTGGCGCAGCGCCGCGTACACCGCCGGATCGTCCTTGGCCCCGTTGAACTGCAGCGGGAAATACTGGTTGGCCTCCTTGTGCATGAATCCCCACGACGCGCCGCCGTCCACACACATTTGCGCGACCTTCGCACCCACAGCCGCCACTTTTTCATCCTCGTTGACCACGATCGGTTTACCGTATTTCTTCAAAGCGGCGATGCGGGAGGGGACGTCCTCCAACTTGGTGGTGTTGGAATGGATCAATAGGAAATCGCTTGCTTTGGCCAATTCATCCGGTAGCGTGCCGCTTCCCATGCCGCTGGTCGAAACGAGCAACTCCGGTGCGGCCTTCTTGGCCAGCGCGAACAGTTCCATTTCGCCGGCGGCGCTCTTGAGGATGCGATGATCAAAGCCGCGATGAGCGAACTCGTTGGCGACCTCCAGAACGACGTTGCTGAACCCGCTGTCCTTGATCCACCTGGCCACGTTGACAACGCCGGCGCGCACGGCGTCCTCGTCCTTGAGGACCTGATCCTGACGCTGGTAGTAGCAGCCCAGGATCACCACCGCACCGTTCTTGTCGCATGCCTCGATCACTCGCCGCACACGCTTCAGGTACGACTCGCGCAGCGAGCCGTCGGGGTTGAAGGCGGAATTCACGGCGTCTTCATAACCGGGATAGCCGCCTTGCAAAGAGAGCGTGAACGCTCGCACGCCCTGAGCCACGTAGTCAGGCATCTTCTTGATGAAGGCATCCGTGTTGGCCTCAGGGTTGAACCCCTTGGGACGGGTCTTGCCGTTGGCGTCCTCGAACACCGCGTTGACCATCCGCACGTTCATCAGCAGTCCCTCGGCCTTCGTCCCGCGGTAGGCCACCTCGCGGTTGAGGCGCCACTTGCCGTCGGCGATGGACACCCTGGTAATCGTGGCTTTCGCTCTCGGCTCCGCAGCGGGAGATACTGAACTCATGATGACGAGCGTCAGCCAACCAATGAGAAAGAGATGTTTCATGGAATGCTCCTTCGCTGGACGTCCCGTCTATTTACTTTCCAGGATCGGTTTTCGGCTTCAAGCACCAACGGTACCTGGTCGGGGGCGTGAAATTCACGAACCGCGCCTCCCTTGACCTCACCTGCCGCGGTCGTCTTATCCGTCTGGGGGTCAAACCACTCGACGGCGAAGTGACCCGTGAAGGGTAAAAAGGTTAAAGGGACCAGGCCATGAGTATCCCCACAAATATAGCTGAGAGATCATCGGGTTGAATAAATGTATCCAGTAAAGGAACGTGCATGATGTCGAGTGATCTGTATGAATGTGGATCAAGCCTGGCTCCTTTAACTGCCAACCGAACGCTAGTTTTCTCTACATAATCTATTTTAACTAAAACCCCATGGTATCGCTCTTTAGGCCGGTCAGATGGCCGCCTTTCCCTCGAAGGGCCCATACGCGTTACTCCTCCTTGCTGTCACCGCTGGGGGTTCTCCTAGCATCGAAAAGCGGCTACGGTCACTAAAATACCAAGCTCCGCCCGACGTAACCAAGGCTAGTAGGAAAGGTCATGATGCTCTCGCCGAGCTGATGCGCAAGGCTTGGCCGGCCGGGCGAGACTCTCGATGTGGAAGGCCAGAAGATCGCTTGTGATTACGACGCGGTCGTGAGCGTTTATATGCTGAAGGAGGGCTGGGACGTCAATTGCGTTGAAGTTATGGTGTTGCTGCGTCCCTTTGATTCACGTCTTTTTGCGGAGCAGACCATCGGTCGCGGACTTCGTATTCGACGGGACCTGAAAGATCCATCTTATGAACAACGGCTTTACGTCGTGGAACCGCCGAAGTGGGGTCTTGACGAACTTTGGACGGCGCTCGGTGCAGAGGTTGAAGGGACGGATAACTTTCGGTGTCGGCGAATGTTATCTCTCTGTCTATCAGGGCGTGAGGTCACGGATATCCAAAAGGAAATTGACAAGTACCGGGATCAACTTGAAGATGAAAAACTGCGGGCGAGGCTGCGAAACTGTCGATCGAGTCGTGAAGCGCTTGTTCTGGCGATCCTGGGGCAAGGGGAAACCAAGCTGACGCCAAAGGATGTGCTTAAATTCCTCCGCGAAGAAGCGAGCCACGGAAAGAGCAAGGAGATCGAGGAGAGGCTTGCGACCCAGATACGCGATGATGAACTGAAGCCACGAATCCTTGCAGCGGTCGAGGCTGGAGATCACCGCACAGCATTTGGAAACCGGGGCATTTTTAGCAAGTAAGGATCTTGCTTGTTTCAACGGATTTCGAATTCTTGCCTGGACTACTTCACATGGCATTAGAATTCCTCTGACCTCAACAAGAACTTACCGTCCAGATTTCCTGGTTGCAGTAGGCACGGACGATAAAAAGGTCATCCAGCATCATCCACATTAAGGAATCGGACATCGACCCCTATGCGCCGCAGTGGCACGCGTTGTTCCATAATTGCACGTAGCTTGTGCTTCTTGTCAGTCTCGAAGATGGTGGCAAAGAGTTTTCGGAGCTTGGCGATATCGATAGGGAACGGCATTAGCTCGTTCCAATACTTTCGGATGGAAAGATAGCTCTTGGCATAACAATAAGCACAGTTAAAGAGGCAACCTCGCCCATAAGTATTGATCTCAAAGCGATAGAAACAGTGCTCGCAATCTTTGGCTTCAAGGAGCTTTGGCTCACCCTTGAAAATAATGCCTCCCCGTGGCTGCTTGTCTCCAAAGCGTTCATGCAGCCTGTCGTAAACGGAGTAGTCGAAGGAATCAACGTATCGGCTCGAGACCTGATGCGCACGCCTCCAAAGGGCGCTGCTTAATGGCCCATTGAACGGATTTATCGCCTACTCGGAATCTGTTTTTGATGGAAAATCAGACGGCGGACGGCCTCCATTAAACTGATAAATCTTTGCTCTCAATTGTTCCATGTTGGGTTCGTCCGCCATGTC
>JBOHHR010000216.1:0-5716 GCA_050725475.1 Gammaproteobacteria bacterium
TAGGGTGGCCTCACGCCGCTGTTGCTCTTCTTCGAGCAAGCGGAGGGCGTCCCGAACAACTTCACTCGCACTCGTATAGCGCCCCCCTTCAACTTGTCGTTTTATGAATTGTTCAAAATGCTCACCTACAGCGTAACTGGAAGGCATGGCCAGACTCCTCGGAGAATTTTGATTATCCATTATTATCAATGTTTGATATTGTTGACAAGGGGCTTTGCGGTACCTGTGTAGTGGTACTCGTTTTGCGCCTGGCATCGCTCCAACGATTCAGGATTAGTTGCTTGACGGCATGGCAGGTTGGGCACGACCTAGCCAGGCAAAGAGAGGATAACTAATTATTTCTTAGAGACCTTTGCGCGCTTCCGAGCGGAGCACATCCAATGCTCCGCTCGTTCCGGCGTCAATACCCATATTAATCAATGAGATATCCAGATGGCGCACGTGTTTCCTTCCCTTACAACCGCAGCATTTTTTTTGAAGGCCGTGCGACGCAAAATAAAGTCAAGTGCGTCAAAGAATTAAAGGGGAGGAAATAGGTTTCGGGAGACCCGCTTATGATAAGAAAGCAGGAAAAAAAAGCTAACCAATTGATTTTGGTGGCTATGGGTGGGCTCGAACCACCGACCTCCGCATTATGAGGGATACGCTCAAAATATAACCTAATGTTTTAATTGACTTACTGCCCGCACCCGTTGCACGTGAAATGGCGGACGGTGTCTAACGGTGTCGTACGAAGTCCCGCAAAAGTCCCGCAAGGTTATTATTCGATGTATCATTAAAAAAAGTGAGCGTAGACGGAACGCCGAGGATTCGGAGGCATCCTCCTAGAAGCCGCTCGCCAGCGCTTCATTGAAGATCTCGGCAATATCGAAGAGTACGTCGATAAGCTGAAGCAGCCCCATCATTGACGCTCGTCGATAGGGGCGTCCTCATCGGCATAAAGCCGAGGCAGTTGCGCAGCGGATCAGTACCGCATGACGAAGCGTGAAAAGCTCTTTGCGGCGATTCGTAATAACCCCAGGGCAGTGCGTTTCGAAGATGCATGTAGAGCAGCGGAAGGGCTAGGATTTATTCACAAGGGTGGTGGTGGCTCGCACATGGTTTTTGCAAGATCCGGTGAGCCTATGGTGCTCAACTTCCAGAGTAAGAACGGATATATCTACCCTTATCAGGCGCGACAACTTATTGAGATGATGAACAAGTATGGCTGTTAAACACCCTTATTTGATTGAAGTATTCTGGAGCGATGACGATGAGGCTTACATTGCCAACGTGCCCGATTTGCCGAGGTGTTCCGCAGCGGGCAGTACCGAAGCAGATGCTATCGCAGCGGTCCATAATGCGATAGACCTATGGATCGAGGTTTCGAGGAAGGCAGGGAATCCAATTCCGGCGCCTAATACTCAGGCTAGATATGTTGCGTAGATAACTCGCCTCGTAGTTTACCAACGATGAATTGATGGGTCTGGCTCATCGATCTCCTCTTGAGGCACGATCCAGACCGCTTGTCGCGGCGATACGCGCGACGGTCGCGTTGAACAGCTGGAGAGAGCGTCACAACCCCGCCTTGTGCAGCCGGTCGATCAGCGTCGGCTTGCGCGCGTGCTCGGTGCGCAGGGCTTCGAGTCTCATCCGGAAGTCGGCTTCATCCTTGCGTGCGGCGAGGTCACGGAGGTCCACGAGCAGACCCACTGCCTCGTCGTAGCGCTTCGGCTGCTTGGTGGCGATAAGGCTCCCGACCTTGTTCCAGAGCGCGGATTCGTGGCCGGCGATCTTGTCGAGGTGGCTGGTCCGGGCGATGGCGGCTTCGCGCTCTCGGCGAGCCTTTTCCTTCGCGGTTTTTTCCGCTTTGATGCGCTGTCGCTCCTCCGCGGCGTGCTCTGCTTGGCGGAGAAGCTCGGCGACGGTTCGCCTCGTGATCGGCGTCGGACTCGCGCCTTGGCCACCATCTTGTTCCCGCGTCAGGCGCTGGAGCAGCTCGTTCGCGAGGGCGCCGTCGTTACCCGCGATGAGCCGCCCGAGAAGATCGTCCTTCTCGACGGCGGGTAGTTTTGCGAGCCATGCACGGACCTCCGCCGGCTTCGGTACCCTGTCCTCCAGCGGCGCGCTCGCCTCGGCCGCGACCTGCAGGAGGTCCGTGTCAACCCGGAGGAACTCGACGAGGCTCTCGAGCGAGGCGCTGAGCTGCGCCAGGCCAGCCGGAACGGGCGGTTCGATCTCCTCGTCCTCGAGATCGCCGCTCTGCGCGCTGAGGAGCCAGCCCAAGTACAAGCTGCGGAGATCACCGCGGGCAGCTCCGTCCGGACGGAGATGAGAGACGAAAGCTGGCCTTCGCCCTCGACCCAGTCGCCTCCTTCCTCGTCCTCGGACAGAAACGTCAGGATCACCTTGCCGTTCTTCTCCCGCACGGAAGCGCGCTCGCCGACGCAGTACAGCCGCGCGGTCTTCGCGTCCAAGAGACGCGTGGACAACCGCAGCTTGAAGACGTGAGTCCCCCAGTTGGCGAAGTAGAGGAACGCGTCGAAGTACTTCTCCATCCACGCGTCTTCGTCCCCTTTGAAGTTGCCCCACGAGTAGTCGTTCACGAAGCTCGTCGGCGTGATCCGGGCGCGCGTCGAGTAGGAGCGCAGCTCCCCCATCTCCTTTTCCGTCAGCGGCCGGTCGATGGCCTGGAACTCGTAGTACTGGTACTCGCTCATCGCGCTCCTCCCGGAGGGCGATCGTCTTCCTCCGCCCGGGCTCGGCGCCTCGCTTCCTTCCGCGCCGCCTTCTTCGCATCCTGCGCGCGCGCCCGTTCCTCGACCGACATCACGACCGCCGGTCGCTCCCTGCCGAACCTCTTGAAGTACAGGTGCTCGATGAACTGCTGCAGCGGCGCCTTCCAAGGCTCCTGGTCGTGATTGTCGAGCTTGCCGAGCTTCCTCGGGTTCATCCCGAGCTCCCGAGCCATCTGCACGTGCGCGTGCGACAGGTGGAAGCGCCTTCGTGCCTGGACCCAGTCCTGGAGGTTCTGCCAGAGCTTCTTCTTGCCCATGTCGGTCATCCTTCTCCACGCCACTGACGGTACGCCTCGATCCACTCCGCGCCGGCCGGCTGCGGCGTGGGCAGCGGAAGATGGAGGATGGGGAGCGTCTGCCGGTCGCGACCACGCGTGCAGACGACAACGATCTGTGTGACAGGGACAGCCCGTGAGGGCCTACCTATGTCAATCAACGCCTTCGCTGCGGTTCAGCTCGACGCGCGCGACGGTGACTGGGACTCCAAGGACCGTCGTCTCGAACGGCACCGCCAGGTTCTCGTCGATCATCGCGAACCAGCCCGTCGTCTCCGACTCGTTGTAGCAGTCGACCGTCGCCTCCTCGATCATCTCCTTGAGCCTCTGCTTGCTGACCCGAGGGAGCCGAGGCTTCTTGCGTATCGCGTTGCGCGTGCGTTTTCGTGTCATCTCGCTCACGTGAAGTCGTCCAGCTCCCTGAGCGATCGCAGGACATCCTCGTCGTACTCGACGACGATGTCGTCTCCGGGCTCCGTGCGTATTCCGACCATCGTGATCACGTGTTCCGATACATCGTGATCGGGTGTTCCGACGATCGTGATCGCTCATCGGAGCCAACAGATAGTTTACTAGTTTAATCCGTTCTCATGATTTGTGTCCTTCGTCTCCCGGAGTAGTCCGTTACTTAAAGATTGTTGTTGTAAGTGTGTTTCTCTCCTGCAAAACTTGAGCGCTCTGCTGCGTTTTCTCTGCCCACTGAGCACGCGACCTCAGCACCGCAGGGACAGGCTCTGTGATGGCCGTCTACCACCCGCAGAGTATGTCCAGCGCGCCTACGCGAACTCGTTGAGATAGTGAGAGGTTTTTTTGTCCTAGGGGTAGAAAAGCCGAATGTAGTGACCCATAACAGTAAAATATTATTGACACCCCGGCGGGCGCTCGTAGAGAACGTGCGCACCGAGCACGGACCGCGACAACGGTTGCTGCTCCAATCTTGGCGCGCTCCCGATCGAGCCCGAGGACTACAAAGCGCTCGCTAATACCATTGAAGGCCTGCTGCTTGGGCAGGCGAACTTACTCAGTGCCGATCCAAGCATCGAGCGCCACGCGTGTAACGCCGTGCAAAAGCTCTTGGCGAGAGACGCCAAGAGCGAAACAAAAAAGAGAGGAGCAATATGCTCCCGAGTATCAGCTCGTCGATGTGGCCTCGCTGCAGGCAGCGGAGGTGCGCTCGCTCGGTGCGGAATATGTAGGCCATAGGCTTTGGCAGGAGTTCGGCTTTAACCACGCGCTTCTCGAGGCCGGTTGTTCGCGCCAATGGCTACCGCTTCGCGAGGCATTGGTGGTGGGCCGCTTGGTGGCACCGGGCAGTGAGGGGCGCAGTTGGGCGTGGATATGCAAAATCGCTCGGCTATCTTCGAGTTAACCGGGCAGCCTGGACGTGCTCGGAGCGTGAGCGCGATCTGTTCTCACTCCCCGAGCGGCTGTGTTTCTTTGATTTGACCAACACCCATTTCGAAGGGAAGGCGGCGGGTAATGCCAAAGCCAAGCGGGGTCACTCTCGGATGCGCCGGTGTTGACCTTGGCATTGATCATCGACGAGGAGGGCTTCCCCAAGTACAGCCGGCTCTATCCTGGCAATCAATATGAAGCCTCGACGCTCATGGAGATGATCCAGTCGTTCCTGCGCGAGTGGAACCGGGAAAGTCGTTCGATACCGTGCAGCACATCAAGGGCAAAGAGCAGGGGACTCTTGGTTTGGGAGGCGGTCGTAGCTAATCCGGTAAATCGCACCCGCCTTATCATCCGAAAGCAGCAGAGCACCATCCGGCATCTGCAATAGATCCACTGGCCGTCCCCATGCCTCGCGCCCTTTGAGCCAACCTTCGGCAAACACCGCCTGCTCGACGACCTTATTCGCTTGGAGGCTCAGTACCACCACACGGTAGCCCGCGGGCGTGCTGCGATTCCATGAACCATGCTCAGCGACGAAGAGACGACCATGATAGTGTATTGGGAACAGTTGGCCGTGGTAAAAAGCGATGCCCATCGGCGCCACGTGGGCACCCAGTTTGGCGACGGGAGCCGCGAACGAGCTGCACGGGTGCAGCTTACCGAACTCCGGATCGGGTGTATCCCCCTGGTGACAATAGGGGAAACCGAAATGCATTCCCGCACGATGGGCATGGTTCACCTCGTCCGACGGAAGGTCATCGCCCAGCCAATCGCGCCCGTTTTCGGTAAACCACAGGGTTCCGTCCACAGGGCTCCAATCCATACCTTGCACACTCCTCGTACCGCGGGCAAAGACCTCCAGGGCGCTACCGTCGGGCTGCATGCGCAAGATAGCGGCATAGGGATCCTCGCTTTCGCAGACATCGCAGGGTGATCCCACCGCTATGTACAGCCAGCCATCGGGACCAAAGGCGATGCGCCGCCAAGCGTGCCACGCGTCGGTAGGAAGCCGGTCATACACCACGACTGGAGCTGGCGGATGGTCGAGCCGACGCTCGATGTCATCGTACCGCAGGATGCGGCTCACAGCCGCCACGAACAATGCTCCATCCCGAAATGCGACCCCGTTCGGTTGATCCAGCCCGCGCGCAATCGTAAAGACGCGCTCCGCCCTATGATCGCCGTCCTGGTCTCTAACTGCATAGACCTCCTTGAACCCCGTGCCCACATAGATGGTACCGCTTGGGCTCAACGCCATCGTCCGCG
>JBOHHR010000217.1:0-2595 GCA_050725475.1 Gammaproteobacteria bacterium
CCTCCTTACTTGAGTTTGGGATCCGTGCTGTCAGTGTCGACGAGGCAAGGCGGCGTGCATGCTCTTCGATCACGAGATCCTCTATGCTCACCCTTAACCCGGATTTGTTGAATGCCACCCGAGGGCGCATGGTGAGCCCGAGTTGCTCGGCGATGAGCTGCTCACCCTGGGAAACACGCACCCCCTTGAGGGAAAGCGGCTTCATGGGCAGAACGCGCAGGGTATCGTCTTTTGCAGCGACAAGCTTAAATTCTCCGTGCAACAGGCCACCGCTGATCGTGTAATCGGGTAGGAGCGGAGCAGCCCAGGACACCGGGATCTCTTCGAGGCGCAGAAGAAAAAGGGGCTTGTTTGTTTCCAGGAACCGCATGGGATCCTCCAAACCCAGGCGAACCGCGCTCGGGAGCGTGGCGCTCAGATAGCGCTTACCGCCGTCGTCCCTAAGCTGAGTGTCAAAGCGGCTGAGCCGCAGCGCATCCGCATCTAAAGCGAGGCCCAGATCGGATGACACGGAAAGCGTTCGCGGCATTGACGGCTCTCCGGAGAATTTCCTAAGGTTCGTCAGCGTGAGATCGTTGTTGACGGTAACATCGCCGATCCGCTTCGTGATGTCCAAGCGTATCTGGCCCGTGAGTTTATCGATAAAATTGGGCAGCGGTTGTCCCTTGCGGTAAGGCCGCAGCAACGCCTGATTGGCGCTTATCCGGTAAGCCCCTCGCAGCAGGCCCACATTGCCGTCGTAGACCCCGGCAAATCCCAACACGGAACGAGGTTTTCCGGGGTCCAAGTAGATCCCGATCGTGATCGCTTCCGGGCTGATCGCATGTTCGCTGCTGCGAGCGGTGTTGGACAATATACCCTCTTTGACGGATACGGCGATGCGTGCTTTTTCCTCAAGCGGCAGTGCTTTTGCTTTAACGCGCGCCTGCAGATCCGTCGCTATGGCCTGGAATCCACGTTTGGGGCTCTGCTTGAGATAAACCATCCCATGGAGACTGGCGTGTTGGTCTTGGCGTTGAAGACCCAAGGCGACACGGAATCCACCGACTGCATCCGCCTTGATCCCGCCATCGAGCTTTGCAAGGAACTTCTCACCGGGTTTGGTGGTCACTTGCCCGTTTGCGGCCAGCTCGCGGATGCCGATCCGCAAACCCGTGTTCAAAGAAGCCAGCACGCCGCGAAAGGGGGTATCGCTCTTAGGTTTTTCATCGGGTTTGAAATGGGTCAAGTCGACCGAGAGCTGATCGACCGATACCTTGTGAAGGCTGACGGTCTTTCTGATCAAGGCACTGAGACAAAATCTCACCAGGGCGGATTTGAGCCGGAAATCGCCTCCCTGGTAGCGCACGCGAGCATCTTCAAGGGTCAAGGACCAAGGGGTCAGATGGACGTGGGCGATATGCAATTCGTCCGTGAGTGGCGTGAGTTGAGCCAGCAGGAATTTTTTCTGAATCGATGGATGAAATAGAATCCCCAGAACGACGATGAGGATCAAGAAAAGGCTCAGAGGAATAAAGCAGCGAGGGCGTTTCAGGGCCGCAAGGGTAATTGACTTCATGTCCATTAAACCGCCGGTCTTATGGTGTGACCGTTATAGTACTAAAACGCGATAACGAGCACGAGGCATCACAACCTTGAACGCGGCAAAGGAAGCTTGCGGATGACCGAATATTGCTGCTCTGCCCTGAGAGATGCTAACTTCCTCCCTCATTCGCTACGCACAAAGGGGACTGCACCCGGTACCTGCCCGAGTGACGGCGAATAAAAGAAGGCTGAAACGCCGTTGAGCATTCTCTTTGTATACCACATCGAAAGGAGGGTCCGATGGCTCTTGCGCATCGCTTGTTTGCGGAATTGATCGGCACGTTCTGGCTGGTCTTTGGCGGCTGCGGCAGTGCCGTGCTGGCCGCCAATTTTCCCGATCTGGGGATAGGCTTTGTTGGGGTTTCTCTGGCCTTTGGGCTGACCGTCCTGACCATGGCTTATGCCATCGGCCATATCTCGGGCTGTCATCTCAACCCAGCGGTGTCACTGGGACTGTGTGTAGGTGGGCGGTTTAAATGGCTCGAGCTGGTACCCTACGTTATCTCCCAGGTATTGGGGGCGATCTTGGGCGCCTTCGTGCTCTACCTTATCGCCGCCGGTAAGACAGGCTTTGATGTGAGCGCCGGTTTTGCCGCCAACGGTTACGGAGAGCATTCCCCCGGGGGTTATTCACTCAAGGCGGCGCTTATCGCCGAAGTGGTGCTTACCTTCATGTTTCTGCTTATCATTCTGGGTGCGACCGATCGCCGAGCACCTCCGGGATTCGCGCCGATTGCCATTGGGCTCGGGCTGACCTTGATCCATCTCATCGGCATCCCGGTGACCACCCGCGCGGAGCACAGGCCCGGCGGTGTTCGTCGGTGCTTGGGCCTTGCAGCAGTTGTGGCTGTTTTGGGCGGCGCCCCTAGCGGGCGCGCTGCTCGCCGGACTCACATCTCGAGTTCTGGGTGGAAAAGGGCAGACGTAAAGAGCAGTTGGGTATTGATCCCGAATTTTGATAGCATTCGGTGGGTGGGTTTAATAAGGAGCATGGAAAGCTCGCCCCGGAAT
>JBOHHR010000218.1:0-10771 GCA_050725475.1 Gammaproteobacteria bacterium
CTGGTACCAAAAGCGCTACGACATCGATTTGGATCCGGAAACCGAGGCGATTGTCACCATCGGCTCAAAAGAGGGTCTCGCCCATTTGGCCATGGCGATCGTGGATCATGGCGATGCGGTATTGGTACCCAACCCGGCTTACCCCATCCATCCCTTCGGCTTTATCATCGCCGGGGCGGACGTGCGCCATGTTCCCCTCGGCTCGGACATTGATTT
Source organism: Gammaproteobacteria bacterium (assembly GCA_050725475.1). Classification (GTDB taxonomy): domain Bacteria; phylum Pseudomonadota; class Gammaproteobacteria; order JBOHHR01; family JBOHHR01; genus JBOHHR01. The sequence continues at coordinate 217 of JBOHHR010000218.1, forward strand.
CTTTGCAGAGCTGGAAAAGGCGATCCGCGATACCTGGCCGCGGCCAAAGCTGCTGTTGCTGAACTTCCCCGGCAATCCGACCACGCAGTGTGTGGAACTGCCGTTTTTTGCCCGGGTGATCGAGATCGCGCGAGAGCACAAGATCTGGGTGGTGCACGATCTGGCTTATGCGGATATCGTGTTCGATGGCTATGTGGCCCCTTCCATTCTTCAGGTGCCGGGTGCTAAGGACATTGCCGTCGAGTTCTTCTCGCTGTCCAAGAGCTACAACATGCCGGGCTGGAGGGTCGGGTTTATGGTGGGCAATCCGGTTCTAGTCAACGCCTTGGCGCGCCTGAAATCGTATCTGGATTACGGGATGTTTACCCCGGTTCAAGTCGCGGCGATCACGGCCTTGGAGGGGCCGCAAGACTGTGTCGCCGAGGTGCGGGAACGCTATCAGAAGCGCCGGGATGTCTTGTGCGAGGGCCTGAACGCGATCGGGTGGATTGTTGCCAAGCCGCGCGGCACGATGTTTGTCTGGGCGCCGCTCCCGGAACCCTTGCGTCAGCTCGGCTCGCTGGAGTTCGCGAAAAAGCTGTTGCTGGAGGCCAAGGTAGCGGTTTCCCCCGGCCTAGGTTTTGGCGAGTACGGGGACAGCTACGTGCGCTTCGCCTTGATCGAAAACGAACACCGCACCCGCCAAGCGGTGCGCGGGATCCGCGACATGCTGCGCAGGACCGGGGCGTGAGGTGTTCGTTCCTGCGGGCTCGAACCATCGACCAAGGACAATGGCGAATACGCTTTACTCGGGAAACACCCCGGTCGATAGGTAACGATCGCCGCGATCGCAGATGATCACTACCATTACGGCGTGGTCCACCTCGGCTGAGAGCTTTAGCGCCGCGGCCACCGCCCCACCCGAGGATATCCCGGCGAAGATGCCCTCTTGCGCTCCCAGGGCTCGGGTTGTTGTTTCCGCCTCGTCCTGGCCGACATCGATGATCCGGTCAACGCGTTTGGGATCGTAGATCCGGGGAAGGTAGGCCTCAGGCCAGCGCCGGATCCCAGGGATACAAGCGCCGTCCTTAGGCTGCACGCCGACGATCTGGACTGCGGGGTTTTTTTCCTTCAGAAAACGCGAGGTGCCCATGATCGTCCCCGTAGTGCCCATGGAGCTGATAAAGTGGGTCACGGTCCCCTCCGTGTCGCGCCAAATCTCGGGCCCCGTTCCCTCATAGTGGCAGCGCGGGTTATCCGGATTGGAGAACTGATCCAATACCCGCCCCTCGCCGTGCGCCTGCATCTGGCGCGCTAGGTCTATGGCCCCTTCCATGCTGCGCTCTGCCGGGGTGAGGACGATTCGCGCCCCAAAAGCTCTCATGACTACCCGCCGCTCCATGCTCATATGCCCTGGCATCACCAGGATCAGTCGATAACCCTTGATCGCGGCGGCCATGGCCAGCGCGATCCCGGTATTGCCACTGGTCGGTTCGATCAGGGTGTCACCCGGGGTAATCTCGCCTCTTTCCTCGGCCCGTTTTATCATGCTGAGCGCTGGACGGTCTTTGACGGAACCCGCGGGGTTGTTTCCCTCCAGCTTAGCCAATATCGTATTACTGGTTTCGCCGGGTAGTCGCTGCAGGCGTACCAGAGGGGTATTGCCGACGAAATCTTCGATCGTGCGCGTGTTCACGGTAATTCGGTGCGTGATGCTAGAGGAGGACCACAGCTTACCAGCTTTCGTCTCGCACTGTGTACCTTGCGGGATAAGGATAGGATAAGCGTTTCTTTCTGGGTCTAGAGATATGCACAGAGCAGGCATCATCGATGATCACCAGTTGGCGCATCGGGTATCGCGAGACCTTTCGCGGCTGGGATTCGACCATCAAGTAAGGGAATACGATGGGGGCTTTGAAATCTGGGTATACGACGAGAGTGTGCTCGCACGAACGCGCCAACTCATTGAGACTTTGCGCCGGAACCCACCCTCCGCTTTCCTCACGGAACGCCGGGATCGTAGTGAGACGGCGGCCCCTAAACCTTCCCGGGTCCGAATTCTGCGCGGCCTTCGTTTCGCCCCTCTTACCCTCTCGCTGGTGGCTTTCAGCGTCGCAATCTTCGTGCTGAGCTTCACTCCGTTTCAGGAGCACATTTTCTCTAGCCTGCTCATTTCTAACCAAGCGTCTGATCACCACTTGCCCGAAATCTCGCAGGGACAGATCTGGCGACTGGTGACGCCTATTTTTCTCCACTTCCACATCCTGCACATCCTGTTCAATTTGTTATGGCTATACCAGCTCGGCACCCTGATCGAGCGCAAAGAGTCGACGCACCTGCTCCTATTTCAGGTCGCCAGCATCGCCGTGGGCTCTAATTTAGCCCAATGGTGGATCAGTGGCCCGGGATTCGGAGGAATGTCGGGTGTCGTCTATGGCCTATTCGGCTACCTTTGGATCCGCTCTCAGCACGATCCTTGGTCCGGCTATTATGTGCACTCGGGGGTCGTATACCTCATGTTGGCATGGCTGGTACTGTGCTTCAGCGGGGTGCTCGGCCCCATCGCAAACGCGGCGCACGTGGGCGGTTTGATCTTGGGGGGTGTTTGGGCTTTAGCCGTGAGCAACCGCCCTCGGAAGCGGGATCCGCGATAGGAGTACGGGCTTGCGAAGGCGGAACCTCGTTGCGGGCTTGGGCCGAAGCGACTCTCTGGCATGGCCGAAACCAATCGGCATGCTGCTCTGGCGCCCCCACAATCAACGGTCCTGCAACCCATCGGGCGAGGTAGGGGAGATCTTCGAGCACATGGATGAAGGCGCTATTCACGGGGTCCTGTCCAGCTTGGCCTTAACCGAGCTCTTGGTGCATTCCGCGCAGAGCACCCCGATAGCTCATTGTTCCTTCCGCAAAACACTGCTTTGCCAAAGCTAGCCCAATACGTGTAATCTTCCTCTCAGAGCTTGTGAAAAAATGCGCTCGGAACCTCCCGTTCCGGCGGTGCTCTCGCAACGATTTTTTCACAAGCACTCAGAATTCCTCGCCCGCGGTTCCAATTACGCGGGACGGAAGCTCTGATTCACTCCTCAGACCTATAGCGGAGGCACCGATTGGATGCGGTAAAAGTTGGGCTGCTCGGCGTGGGCACCGTGGGCGGCGGCACGCTCAATGTGCTGCGGCGGAACTCCGAAGAGATATTCCGCCGGGCGGGGCGTGCAATTGCCATTGAGCGCGCTGTGGTGCGCGATCGAACAAAATCGCGCATTTGTCCGCTGGAGGGCATTCAATTATCCGATGATCCACTCAGCGTCGTCGACGATCCCGATATTCAAATCGTGGCCGAGCTCATCGGCGGACTCGAGCCCGCACGAACGCTGATCCTGCGCGCGATTGCCCAGGGCAAACACATCGTCACCGCCAACAAGGCGGTCATCGCTTTGCACGGGAATGAAATATTCGACAGCGCCCAAGAGCGAGGGGTGATGGTGGCGTTCGAGGCGGCGGTGGCCGGCGGCATACCGGTTATAAAAACGGTGCGCGAAGGAATGGCCGGAAACCGCGTGGAATGGCTCGCTGGGATCATCAACGGCACCAGCAATTTCATCCTGAGCCGGATGTGCCACGAGGGCCGCGCCTTTGATGAAGTTCTGGCAGAAGCGCAGCAGTTAGGATATGCGGAGGCCGATCCCCGCTTTGACATCGATGGCACCGATGCCGCCCATAAGCTGACCATATTGTCGGCGATCGCCTTCGGGATCCCCCTGCAGTTCGACAAGGTCTACCGCGAAGGCATAGACCGCATCCAGCCCGATGATGTGGCCTATGCACGGAAACTCGGGTACCGGATCAAACACTTAGGTATCGCGCGCCATACCGGTGAGCGCATCGAGCTGCGGGTGCATCCTACTCTGATCCCGGAACGCAAGCTGTTAGCGAGCGTCGATGGGGTGATGAATGCAGTGCTGATCAAAGGGGATGCCGCCGGGCCTATGGTCCTGTATGGGGCGGGGGCCGGGGCCGAGCCGACGGCTTCCGCGGTGGTGGCCGATCTGGTCGATGTGGTCAGGGCCTTGACCGCCGATCCGGGAAATCGCGTGCCCCACCTTGCCTTCCAGCCCCATGCCTTGTCCGATCTGTCCATCGCGCGCATGGAGGAGGTGGAAACGGCGTATTATCTGCGCATGAGCGCGCTCGACCGCCCGGGCGTGCTGGCCGATGTGACACGCATCCTCGGCGATCTCGAGATCAGCATCGAGGCGATACGGCAACAAGAGCCTAGCGGCGAACAAACCCATGTGCCGATCGTGATCCTTACTCATAGCGTGCGCGAGCAGGCTATGAACCAGGCCATCGCGCGCATCCAAGGGCTAGCATCGATTCAAGGCGAAGTGATGCGGATCCGACTGGAAACACTGGAGTAGCACGCCCATGGCGGTCAAACGAAAAAAGGATGGGGCAACATGAACACCCGCTATAGCGGTTTGATCGAGCGCTATCGTCAGCGCCTGCCGATCGCTGATGACGCCCGCGTGATCAGCTTGGGCGAGGGCAACACCCCCCTCATTCGCTTGCACAACATCCCCCGCCTGCTGGGTCGCGAAGTAGACATCTACGTCAAGTACGAGGGGCTCAACCCCACCGGCTCGTTTAAGGATCGGGGCATGACGGTGGCGGTGACCAAGGCGGTGGAAGATGGGGCGCGCGCCATCATCTGCGCTTCCACCGGCAATACCTCGGCCTCGGCGGCGGCTTATGCGGCCCGCGCCGGGATCGCCGCGTTGGTGTTGATCCCGGAAGGAAAGATCGCCTTGGGTAAGCTGGCCCAGGCGATGATCCAGGGGGCTTTAGTGATTCAGATCGAGGGCAATTTCGATGACGGCATGCAACTGGTCAAAGAAACCGCGCAGGATACCGCCGTTACCATCGTCAATTCTATCAATCCGTTTCGCTTGCAAGGTCAAAAGACAGCCGCCTTCGAGATCATCGAGGAGTTGGGCCGGGCGCCGGATTATCACTGCCTGCCGGTGGGCAACGCCGGAAACATCAGTGCCTATTGGATGGGATATCTGGAATATTTCAACGAGGGCCTAGCTGTTAACCGGCCCCACATGTGCGGCTACCAAGCGAGCGGTGCCGCGCCGTTTCTGCGCGGACAGATGGTCGCCAATCCAGAAACCGTCGCGACCGCAATCCGCATCGGCCATCCGCAGTCCTGGGACCAGGCATGGGCGGCGCAAAAGGAGTCGGAGGGTTGGTTCGCGGAATTGAGCGACGAGGAACTACTGGCCGCCCAAAAATTGCTCGCCGAACAGGAGGGAGTATTCTGCGAGCCTGCCTCGGCGGCCTCGCTAGGGGGCGCGATGAGGGATATCACCAGCGGCAAGATCCGAAAAGGAAGCCGGGTGGTCTGCACCTTGACCGGACACGGGCTCAAAGACCCGGACACCGCGATCCGCCAAAGCGCCGCGCAGGTGGTGAAAATCCCCGCGACGCGCGACGCGGTGTCCCGGGCAATCGAAAAAAACCTCAATTAGCTCTTGCTCGCAACGCACGTTTTCACGTTCGAATGAAAAGCGCCATCACCTTGGTGGTTCCAGGGCTGTTTGCCGCAGAACCGATCGGTGATGTATCCCTACGAGCACCCGCTTTGGAGTTTCTGTTATCGCGGGCAGAGAGCAGAGAACCGGAGCCGGTCGGGGCGAATTACTACACCCGCCTGCTTTGGCTGTTTGGGATCCGAACGCAGCCGAACGAGGAGCCGCCGGTCGCAGCGATCAGCCATCTCATCGATTTCGACACCGGGCACGAGGGGATCTGGATGCGGGCCGATCCGGTGTCTCTGCGACCGGATTTACACCGGCTGGTTTTATACGATGCTTTTCCCTTGGAAAAAGACCAAGCACTTGCCTTGGCCCAGGAGGTGAACAGCGTATTAGCCGATCACGGATGGCACATCGACATCGGACGCGATGTTCGCCGCTGGTACGTGCGCGTGCATGAGTTGCCCCGGTTACGCACCCATCCCCCGCGTGAGGCGGTGGGCCGGCATGTCGATCCGTTCTTACCCCATGGACCCGAGGCCATGCGTTGGCACGGGATCATCAATGCCATCCAAATGGCCTTGCACGATTGCGCGGTTAACCGGGCTAGAGAACGCAGCGGGCTTGTCCCCGTCAACAGCGTTTGGTTTTGGGGCGCAGGCGCCCTCCCCTCGCCGGCTTCCTCATCCTGGAGTCGTCTGGTCAGCGACGAAACCTTCGCCTTAGGGCTAGCCAAGCTGTGTCAATGCCCTGCCTACCGCAGAGCAGAAACCGATGTCCAAGACTCTTTGCACGCAGACGGCGATGTGCTGGTCGTGTTGCGCGGCGAACTGCACGACGCTGGGGCATGGCCAGCCTTGGTTGGCACCTTGGATAAGGAATGGTTGGAACCTCTGCTGCGTGGTTTGAGGGTGGGCCGCTTAAGCTCCATTACCCTGAACACCGTGGATAAGATCTTTCGGCTGACCGGGGGCGGGATGCGGCACTTCTGGCGCCGGCGCAGACCGCTCAGCGCTTATCTCCGATCAAGCGTGCCACAAGCCCAGAGTCAGCCTTGAGCATGTGGAAGACCATCGTCCGCCGCCCGCTAGTCCCGGATAATGGTTTGCCCCATGAGCTGCACCCCGTGCTAAGGCGTGTGCTCGCGGCGCGAGGGCTCCAGTCGGCCACCGAACTCGACCCCTCGCTCGATCGCTTGCTTAGATATGACTCCCTTTCCGGTATAGCGGCTGCGGTGGATCTGCTCGTTTGCGCCCTTAATGCACAACAGCGAATCGTGATCGTCGCCGATTTCGATGCCGATGGTGCCACCGCTTGCGCTGTTGCCGTGCGCGGGCTGCGCCTGCTGGGGGTGAGGCACGTTGGCTATATCGTCCCCGATCGCTTTCGCCACGGTTACGGCCTCAGCCCCGAGGTCGTGGACGCCGCCAAAGCGCGAGCGCCGGAACTGCTGATCACCGTCGACAATGGGATCTCCAGCCTCGAGGGGGTGGAGCGAGCAAAACGCTACGGGATGCGGGTGCTGATAACCGACCATCACCTTCCGGGCGCTGAGTTGCCGCTAGCCGATGCGATCGTAAATCCCAATCTACCCGGCGAAGGGTTTCCGAGCAAGCATCTGGCCGGTGTGGGGGTCATGTTTTATCTGCTCGCGGCATTACGAGCGCGCCTACGCGAGTCGGGATCCTTCCAAGCCGTGCGGGAACCCAATCTCGCGGGCTTGCTGGATCTGGTGGCGGTGGGCACGGTGAGCGATGTGGTCCCCTTGGATAAGAACAACCGGGTGTTGGTAGCCCAAGGCCTGTCACGGATCCGGGCCGGGCGTTGCTGCGCCGGGATCAAGGCCATCTGCCGGGTGGCCGGGGCCGATCCGGGTCGATTGACGGCGCAGGATCTGGCTTATGTTGTCGGTCCCCGGCTCAATGCGGCCGGCCGCCTGACGGACATGTCCTTAGGGATCGAATGTCTGCTCACCGATAACGACGAGCGCGCTACGGCTCTCGCCGCACGGCTACAGGGCCTAAACGACGAGCGGCGCGAGATCGAAAATCGGATGCACGCGCAAGCCACCGAATCCTTGCGCCGATTGCGGCTGAGCCCGTCAACGGAACTGCCTTATGGACTCTGTCTGTATGATCCGGATTGGCACCAGGGCGTTGTGGGCATTCTTGCCTCCCGCATCAAGGATCGCCTCCACAGGCCGGTGATCGCCTTTGCTCCGGATGGCGAGGACGGGCTCAAAGGATCGGGCCGCTCGGTTGCGCAAGTGCATATCCGCGATGTCCTAGCCAGAATGGACGCTCGTGATAAGGGATTGATCAAGCGCTTCGGAGGTCATGCAATGGCTGCAGGGCTTTCCTTGGCGCGCACGCACTTCGAGCGCTTCTATGTGGCCTTCGATGAAGCGGTCAAAGAGCACCTGCAGCCCGCCGATCTGCAGGGAGTGATCGAGAGCGACGGCGAACTGAGCGAAGCCGAGATCAGTCTCGCCCTCGCAGAAACGCTACGCAGCGCCGCCCCTTGGGGACAAGGCTTTCCCGCACCGCTCTTCGATGGCCGATTCGAGCTGCTGGAGCGGCGGGTTGTCGGCGAAAAACATCTAAAAATGACGCTGCGCGTCGGGAGCAAGGGCCGGGTGGTCGATGCGATCGCGTTTCACACCCTGGATGAGGATTGGCCTCAAACCGTTCGCACGGTCGAGCTGGGTTATCACTTGGACGTAAACGAATATGCCCGCGAGCGGCGCTTGCAGTTATTGGTTCAGCAGGTGCGGCCGTTATAGCCGAGTAATAGAGAACGAATCAGCAGGGATGTGCCTCGTGCGTTTAGCTTGCTGCCAGCCCGCCATTAACGGCGATATCCGTGCCGGTGATGTAACCACTCTCCTCCGCGGTGCGAAACGCCACCGCGTGGGCGATCTCTTCGGGCGCACCCAATCGCCGCGCCGGTATCTTGGACAGGATAGCCTGTCGGGTGTCCTCGGGAACGGGCTCGTTGCTCGCAATATATCCGGGGGATACGGTGTTGACCGTGATCCCGTGATCAGCCAGCTCGCGCGCCAACGATCGGGTAAAACCGAGCATCGCCGCCCGGGTTGCTATCTGTCCGAAATCTCCCTTTGCGGCGCGCAGCGAAGAAAGATTAACGATGCGCCCAAAGCCGCGCTGTACCATTCCCTCCACAACATTTTTCGTGACATTGAAGACACGGTCTAAATCGGCGTCCAAAACGGCTTCCGAATCGGTTTTCCCTTCTACGGAGATGGGGCAGTTGATTAGGATGTCGATAGGCCCCCACCGGTTCTGAACCTGATTAACCATGCGCACACAGCAATCAAAGTCGCTGATCTGACATTGGATGATATCAAACGTGTGTCCCTCATGACGAAGCTGGCTCTGCCACTGCCTTGCCACCTTTTCCTCACGCTGCGGGTAGCCCGCGATAACGCGATGGCCGGCCGTGGAAAGGCGCTTACATATTTCGGTGCCTATGGTGCCCGTTCCCCCGGTAACCAATGCCACGCGACGGGCTTCCTCGGGGCGTTTTAATAAAAAGTTGTTAAAGAAGTCCCAGGCTGTTTCCATTTGGCGGGAATTGCTGCGAAGACACGTCTTTACTCCACTGAACTGATAGTGGTAAGCCTGATCGAACACTGCACCGGTTTTCTCGCAGATTTCGGTGTAGGCATCCATCGCCGACGACATCGAGCGACCCCAATTTTGCAAAAACGCTCGTTGCACTCGGTCGAACATGGGATACGGTGGGTTGGAGCTGGTATGTTCCACGTTTGGTCTCCAAGCTAAAGGCAAGATCAGTGCCGTATTAGTTAGTGCCGTATTAGTTATCGCCTCCCCGCTTGTCTTTGCTGTTGGTGTCTTCCCGGGAGGATACGCCTGAAGCTTTAAAGAAATCATCCTGCATTTTGCGCCACAATTGCAAGTTCTGTTGCGTCAGCTCGGTGAGCGCGGTGAACGGATGCGTGCGCATAGCGTCATGTAACTGTGTTCGGAACCGCTCTTGCTGTTCGGCAAACATGTTCAAACTGCGGTCCAGGAAACTGGACGCGAGTCCCTGCACGGCATCGCCATAGAAACGGATGATGCGCGTGAGCGCATCGGAGGAGAACATCGGTTCTCCGTCTTCCTCTTGTTCGAGGATGATTTGCAATAGGATGGTGCGTGTGATGTCCTCGCCGGATTTTTTGTCGACTATGCAGAACTCGATCCCCTTTAGCACCAGCTTTCGGACATCGTCGACGGTGATGTACTTGCTCTCTACGGTGTCGTAAAGACGGCGGTTAGGGTATTTTTTTATGATGCGCTTGGTCACCGGCTCTTTTTTGCGAGGAGCACCCGGTGCGGATTGGTCGATATCAGGTGTGTACATGGTTTTTCGCTGCGGCGCACAAAAGAGTAGCAGACTGGGATGAAAAGTCAACGCATTCCGACGCATTCTGACCCGGCGAAGCATGATCGAGGGCACAGCTGACATCCCAAGCTGGCGACGTGGTCCCGCATCGTGCCGGCTCCCCACCTTTTCGGAAGATCTTGCGTATCATGGGGTTGGCGGCGCAATGGCCGGGTTCGGGCCGCGGGGAACGCCAACCCGCTAGCCTTCGATCCCTCCCCTAGTGAGCTTGGCGGGATCAAGCAAACGCGCCAGCTCCGCTTCGGTAAGGTCCGTCAGGTCCTTGGCCACCTCGCGTACGGCGCGCCCTTCGGCGTAGGCCTTCTTCGCGATCTGGGCGCTTTTTTCATAGCCTATGATTGCATTTAGCGCAGTCACGAGGATGGGGTTGCGTTCTAAGGCCTCGCTCAAGCGTTCGCGATGCACAGTGAAACCCAGGATCGCTTTGTCCGCGAGCAAGCGTGAGCCATTGCTCAAAAGCTCGATGCTCTGGCATAGGTTGTAGGCAATCACGGGAAGCATGACGTTGAGCTGGAAATTGCCGGACTGCCCGCCCACGGTAATCGTGAGGTCATTGCCGATCACCTGGGCGCAGACCATGCACAGCGCTTCCGGGATCACCGGATTGACCT
>JBOHHR010000219.1:0-7373 GCA_050725475.1 Gammaproteobacteria bacterium
AGTGCCCACTATTGGGGACGTGAGATTGAGAAGCTGGGTCACAGGGGCTCCTTGCCCCTCAGCATGTCCGGGCGTACGTGAAGGGCAACAAGAATGACTTCAACGATGCCGAGGCGATTGCCGAGGCTGCGACCCGGCCCGGAATGCGTTTTGTACCTCTGAAGAGCGTCGAGCAACAGGACATCCAGACTTTGCACCGAGTACGGGCCGGATTGGTCAAGCAACGCACAGCGATGGTCAACCAGTGGCGTGGACTTTTGGCCGAGTATGGCATCGTGCTGCCGGTCGGTATTGGGGCCTTCTTCCGCGCAGCGCCTGGGGTGCTTGAAGATGCGGAGAATCATCTCAGTGATCTCGTGCGGGGGCTGCTGCATCGACAGCTTGAGGGGCTGCACGCGCTGGAGGAAGAGATTGCAGCGCTTGAACGCCAACTCCAAGCTGCTTTACGAGCCGATGCCCGCGCGCGAATGCTGGTGCGCGAGCTCGCAGGCATTGGCCTCCTAACGGCTACCGCGCTGGTGGGTGCCATTGGCGATGGCAGGGTGTTCCGCAAAGGGCGCGAGCTTTCTGCCTGGCTGGGACTGGTGCCCCGCCAATACAGCACTGGGGGCAAACCGCGGTTATTGGGCATCAGTAAACGGATGTGTACGTACGCACGCTGCTCATCCATGGGGCACGTACCGTGGTGCGCTATGCGGCCCGCAAAGACGACCCCTTCTCCCAGTGGGTAATCGTCTGCACCAACGGCGTGGGGCCAATGTCGCGGCCGTGGCCGTGGCCAACAAGAATGCACGCATGGCGTGGGCTCTGTTGCGAAAGCAAGGGGCTGGACCACCCCTTGCCCACCGCTCCGTCCGTGGAAGAGGCACGCGGGCCGTGGACAAGGCGTGGAAAAGTCCAGCGTGATGACCTCATACTCATGAGTCTTACTTGAACATGAAAAAGGAATCCGCTAACGCGGATGGTTTTAATTGATTCAGTTCGGAGCAGCTTATCCACCTTAACTTCTCCGAGAAAACGTCTTGACCACGGGAAACACCTTGGTCAACCCGCACTCCAGGTTTGCGAGGACCATTCTGTACGATGGCAACATTGGTTAGACCAGCATGTTGAAGACCCGTGTCATTCCAAGGCCGTTCGGGGCCGTCCTGCCGGTAGCGGACAACATGCGCGGAATCCATCATGGCCAGGAGCTAATCTGCTCCAGCAACGGGCCGAATATACGGATGCAAACCAACCCCTTGCCACCTACAAAAAATCCTTGAAGGAGACAACAAGGGCTTATCTGTCCGATCCAAATATACCGGCTACTAGCTAGGGGAATGCTGGACGACAACAGCGTTTTTTGAAGGAGATGCATTTCGCGATGCCCCGCGGCCATTCACGGCAGACCACCACAGTTCGCGGGGTCCCTTATCCTCCTATTTCCTGCCTTTTGTGCGTTATCCTATTGTTGTATATGCCTTAAATATAGTTGGCCGAGTGTGGCACAGGCGTTGCCCGTCCCACCATAGGGTACAGCTTAATCAAGATGGAATCGCCAAGACTGAATAACACAGAGGAAGGTCAGCATGAACACGTTCCATCCCGCCCGACAGGTGCAGCTCAACGCTAACGCCTCGCAACAAGAAGCACGCGCTCAAATACCACCCAGTGTCACAGAGAAGCGCATGTACCCTTGCTCCCCGAAGGAGCACTACTGGCAGACGTGGCTTAGACATAAGCAACATCAAACGCTAAACACTTTGAAATCGAGGCGAGAAGTAGCAACAATCGTCGGTAGCGACCGCTGTTAAGCTCTTGCCTTGCGTGCGGTAAATCGTCCCCACCAACACACATCGAGGTCAAACACCATGGCGATAACTAATTCCATAAAAACAGTCAATCTTGCCCTACAGGGTGGCGGCGCTCATGGCGCGTTCGCCTGGGGAGTGCTGGATAGGCTTATCGAGGATGGACGCTTGCAGATCGACGGCCTGACGGCGACCAGTGCCGGCTCCATGAACGCCTCGGTCTATGCGTACGGCAAAATGATGGGTGGCCCCGACGGCGCGCGCGAAGCTTTGCATAATTTTTGGTATAACATCAGCAAAACGGGAAAGCTCTACAGCCCCATGAAATACATGCCCTGGGAGATGCCCTCGCTGAACGGATGGAACATCGAGAGTTCGCTTTCCTTCCTGCTGTTTGAAACCTGGACCCGGTTGTTTTCGCCGTATCAGTTCAACCCATTCAATTTTAACCCCTTACGCGAAGTGCTCAGTGAGTCCGTGGACTTCGAAAAGCTGGTCATGTGCAAGTGCACGAATCTATTTATCAGCGCCACCAAAGTGCGCACGGGCCAAGTGCGCGTGTTTCGCAACGAGGAGATCACGCTGGATGTCATCTTGGCGTCTGCTTGTCTGCCCTATCTCTTCCAAGCGGTGGAGATCGATGGCGAGCATTATTGGGACGGAGGCTATATGGGCAACCCGGCCCTACACCCGCTCTTTTACCACACCCAGTCCCGGGATGTAGTCATTCTGCATATCAACCCCATGTATCAAGAGAACATCCCAACCAAGGCGCCGGAAATCACCGACCGGATCAACGAGATCACCTTCAACTCCTCCCTGCTCAAGGAGTTGCGCGCGATCGCCTTCGTGACCAAACTGCTCGAAGAAGGATGGCTAAAAGACGAATATCGGTCCAGACTGAAACATGTGTTTGTACATTCCATACACGCGGATGGCGCTCTGGGAGATCTCACCCTGGCCAGCAAGTTCAATTGCGACTGGAATTTTCTCACCGAGTTACGGGATCGCGGCAGACAGACGGCCGAGCAATGGTTGGATCAAAACTTCGAGCACATCGGCAAACGAGCGACCGTAGACCTGCGCAAGGAATACATAGGTGAAAGCTCGCTGGGCAAAAGCACACGACGGGGGAGCGTGCGCGATGAGGAAGCCTTCTTGCAGATGCAAAGCGGGATTGCATCACAGAGCAAAACACGCAAGCCGGCAGCGCCATCCCAGAGCGGGAAGCGCAATGCGCTTGCTGCAAACGCGTCGTAGAACAGCGTCAAATTCGCAAGCTACTCGGAGGAGTTCAACCATGGCCGTTTTTAGTGAGACCGGGAGCCTGCGGGTTTCCCTCGATGAGTTTCCCGATCCGATGATCGACCCCCCCCCAGAGCGCCGCAAAGGAACAGATCGCCGTGCTCGCGGGAGGATGCTTCTGGTGCGTGGAAGCGGTGTTTGCGCCTCTCGATGGCGTGCTCGATGTTAGCTCCGGTTACTCCGGAGGCAGCGCCGAGAGCGCGAACTACAAGAGCGTCTGCAGCGGAGTCACCGATCATGCGGAGGCGGTGCGGGTGCGCTTCGATCCGACTCGGATCGGCTACGGCCGGTTGTTGAAGGTCTTCTTTTCTATCGCCCACGATCCGACCCAGCGCGATGGTCAGGGAAACGACCACGGGCGGCAATACCGCTCGGCCATCTTCTATGCCGACGAGGCGCAGCAAAAGGTGGCACAAGCCTATATCCGACAGCTTAACGAGGCGAAGGTGTTTCGGGCCCCGATTGTCACCGCGCTCGAACCCCTGAACCGCTTCTATGAGGCCGGGGCCTATCACCAGAACTACGCGGCGCAGCATTCCGAGCAGCCTTACGTAGCGCTTGTGGCCGCACCCAAAGTAGACAAGCTTAGGCACTATTTCGCGGCCCAACTAAAAGACGGTATCCAAGAAACGCAGATCGACACACGGGAGAAATCGGCATGAGCGCGCCCAGGCGCTCGGCTTCCGGCTACGATCTGACTCCTATCGGCGCCGGGCAGCGCGAGCAGCTGGCGCAGCAGCGCCTAAGCGCTGAAGAACGCCGCATCTTGCTCGAGCACGGCACCGAACGGCCATTTTGCGGTCAACTCCTCGATAACAAACAGACAGGCGTATACGGCTGCCGCTTGTGTGGGCTGCCGCTGTTTCGCTCCGGGGCTAAATTCGACTCCGCAACCGGGTGGCCGAGCTTCTTCGAACCGTTTGACCCCGAGCATGTCCGCTCCCTGCGCGATGCGAGCCTGGGCATGGTGCGCACCGAGATCCGCTGCGCCCGCTGCGATGGGCATTTGGGCCATGCTTTTCCTGATGGTCCTCCGCCCACGGGCCAACGATTTTGCTTGAACTCGGCGGCGATGGAGTTTTTCGCCGACGAAAAAAAAGCCCCGCAGCAAACCGCCGTTCCCTAGCTAGGAGGAGCCTGTCGGGCTTAGGAGTAAGACGCTAAGGTTTTAGCTTTAAAAGCTCCTCGACAAATGGGGAAACTTCTCGCAAGACGATACCCTGGTCCAATAGCTGATGCAGGAGTGTGAGTCCCTCCGCATCCGCGAAGTGAACGCCGGAGAGATCGAGCTGCACAGGACCAGGGCCCGAGACCGCGACGAGCACAGCGGTCTGCAACTCTCTGACCCAGGGGCCCACCAATCGCCCTTCCAGCATCAGCTGCTGGCTACCAGCCTCGGGGTTTTCTATGGGCGTGATCCTGAGCATGAATGTCTCCTCGTGTGCCGTATTGGATGCGAAGACAGAAAGCGAGGCCCATGCCAGGTGCTAACAGCGAACCACCCTTCTTTCGCAACCAATTGGTTTTTAAAGGGTTAGAGTATAACGCCGGGGAAGGCCTCGGTTTTGGGCAGCGCTTAGCGGATGTGCGAGACCTCGGTTATTGACGGCGCCAACGCCATTTAGTGGCGGACACGCGTGATGCCTAACACTTTCATTCGGTATCGTAAGGTACTGGAATGTAGGTTGAGGATCTTGGCGGCACCGTTGGGACCTTCAATGACCCACTTCGTCTCTTCTAATACGCGGAGAATGTGCTGCCTTTCGACTGCTTCGAGGCTGGCGTCGCTGGGCGGGTAAACGGGATCAATGGCCGGTGCCGTCGATCCCGGTAACATTTCCGGGTCGATTTCAATCACGGGTCCATCGGCCAAGATGATGGCCCGTTCGATCACATTTTCCAGTTCACGAATGTTGCCGGGCCAGCGGTACGCCTGCAATCGCTGCATGGACTTCTCACTAAGCCCCTGGACCGGCTTACCGATCCGCGTCGTAAACTTATCGATCAGGAAACGGACCAGCAGGGGAATGTCTCCGGCCCGTTCGCGCAGCGGCGCCGTGATCAGCGGAAACACATTGAGGCGAATAGATCCTCGCGAAACGTCTTCTCCGCGATCGCCTGCAGCAGATCGCGATTGGTGGCGGCGATTACACGAACATCGACTTTGATAGGCGAGCTACCGCCCACCCGCTCGAACTCCCGCTCCTGCAGCACCCGCAACAGCTTGCTTTGAACTTCCAGAGGCATCTCGCCGATTTCATCGAGAAAGATCGTTCCACCGTCGGCCAGTTCGAAACGCCCGATGCGTTTTGCAATCGCCCCGGTAAAGGCTCCTTTCTCGTGACCAAACAACTCGCTCTCGACCAGACCGCTCGGCAATGCCGCGCAATTAATCTTGATCAGTGGCTTCTCGCTCCGCCGGCTCGCTGAATGAATTCCCCGCGCGATCAATTCCTTCCCGGTTCCGGTTTCGCCCCGGATCAATACCGAGGCGTCTGTGGGCGCCACCTTGCGAACGTTGGTCAGTACCGACTGAAGCGCCTCGCTGCGCCCGACGATCTCCTCGAAATTGTGGACCGCTTGGATTTCCTCTCGGAGATACAGGTTCTGGGCCTGAAGCCGCGCCTGTTCCTGCTCCATCAGCACCCGCTCGGTGATGTCGATGAACATAGTACGGGTAGACTGTCCATCGGGGTTGGGCTTGGACCACCATTGGATCCAAATGGGCTTGCCGTTATCCTTGCGCCGAAGCTCAAGCACGACGCCACTGGTGTCGGTCCCGCGGCCGACGGATGCGAACGCCTCCTTCACGCGGCGCTGGGCATCGGGCGTATCAGGGACAAACGACATTCCAACCATGCCGGGTACCTGCTCGGGCGTAATACCGAGTATTCTCATCGCTGTCCGGTTGGCGCTAATGAACCGCGATTCGAGATCCTCGTGGACGTAAGCGATCGGAGCTTCATCGAACAGGTCGCGGTAGCGTTCTTCGCTCACGCGAAGCTGCTCCATTATCCGAATCCGCCGCAGCTCGGCGGCAGCTCTTTCGGCGAAGATCTGGAAGGTGAATAGAAGCCGCGGTTCCGGCGGCATCTCGCGCTGATCGAATATCGCGAGGTGCCCGAGCACCTTTCCTTCAGGATCTCGTAGCGGGACACCGAGATAGCTCTCGATTCCCTCTTCCTTCGGAAACTGTTTCCAGACACCCGAGGGATGATGGCACAGACCGCCGCGGACGACGTCTTGGCAAGGAGTACCCGCAAGCTCCCATTCCTCATTCTCGATGATCTGGCCGTTCCTCCAGTAAGCCAGCGACCGAACACGAGTCTCGGCATCCGCGAATTCTGCGATAAATGCGTTGGGCACTCCAGTCGCGACGCTCAGGTTGCGAACGAATAATCGGAAAAATTGCCGGCCCGTAGCTTGAGCGGTGCTCTCGACGATCGCACGCAGCACTGCCAGCTCTGCCGCGTCCACTGTCTGTGGCAACTGCGTGGGGGAGGACATGATCGGTCCGGGTTTCTCAACCATAGCGGTGCGGCAAAGGATAAGATTTCGGCCGCCTGCGAGCAAGTCCTCGATCACGCCACCATGACGGCCGCCGAGCGAAAGCTCTACCGTGACTCGCTGTCACTGTCTGAGATAAAAGCCGCGATGGTATTGCTTTGTGTCCAGGATCATGGACTCGGTATGCATGAGCTTTCCTTGGACGTTTCCGTCGCCCACGCCGGCGAGGTGTAACCATTGCGAGAACACTTCGGGGGCCTGTTCTGCGGTCAGCTTCTTGATCACATCTTGGATACGATTATCGACTCGTATGTCGTGGCGTCCGAACGCCGGCGCTAGCCAAGTCATGGTACCCATTCGGTTCGCGCCTCCGCAACCAATGCATCCCACCCGTCAGGAGGATTACCACGATCCAGCATTTTCTGGAACACGGCGTACGGATCTAACTGGCTGCCGCTGGACCGCAGCGTCTGTTCGTCATTGACCCAAGCCAATACGATTATCTTGGCCTTCGAGTCGTAACGAAAGAAGAGGCGGAAGCGGCGCCCGATTTTCGCGCGGCGCCAATGACGATATGCGGGTCCCATCGTTTTGCCCTGCCGGTATTCCTCGCGCGACGGATCGCTGGGAATCGTCTCCAGGATCAAACGGCTGAGAGCACGAAACAGCTTGACGTTGGCATTGGCTTCGAGTCCTGATGGATCGGCTGATTCGGCCCGATCCGCGGTTGCCTTCAGCTTGCGCAGTTGCTCGACCAGACATTCGTGG
>JBOHHR010000220.1:0-10202 GCA_050725475.1 Gammaproteobacteria bacterium
TCCTCGCCCCGGCGCCGTTCCGCCATCTTAAGCTCGTGCACCGCGCTGAAGACATACGGGGGGAGTCGCTCGATTCGGGGAAAACGCGCGTTCACCTTTTTTATATCACCTCATTCCATCAGCAACCACGTACAGCTTCCACCTCCCCCATGGAACCTGTGGGCAACCTTCCGCGGAAGCGCGGGAAGGTTCAGCAAAAACGAGCGGAAGTTACCGTTCTGGTGCCGTTGTGTCAAACCGATTTCTTGAGAAGACAGATTTTATGGTAACGAATATACTAGGCATCATGGACGCATTTCAGATAGCGCGCCGTAACATCCTAAACCCGCTCGGGTTTGACGAGAGGCAGTTGCAGCAGGCGCTGGACGGCATGCTCAGCCGATCGATCGACCTTGCCGAGTTGTACTTCGAGATAACACGCTCCGAAAGCTGGCAATTGGAAGACGGCATCGTCAAGGAAGGGTGTCACAGCATCGACCAGGGGGTGGGGGCGCGGGCGGTCAGCGCCGAAAAAACGGGCTTCGCTTATTCCGATGAGATCGTTCCCCATGCCTTACAACAAGCCGCCCAAGCGGCACAGGCCATCGCTAAGCTGGGCGGGGCGGGGCGAGCGCTGAAGGTAACGGCGCAGCGACCCGATCGGGCCCTCTATTCAGCTCAAGACCCAAGCGGTTCTCTCGCCACAGAGCAGAAAGTCGAGCTATTGGGCTTACTCGATGCAGAGGCACGGCGTGCAGACCCCAGGGTAAAACAAGTCATCGCGAGCCTCACGGCAAGTTATCGAGTCATGTTGGTCGCCGCCAGCGACGGCACCTTCACCGCGGACACGCGCCCATTGGTGCGCCTCAATGTCAGCGTCGTTGCCGAACAAGGGATGCGCCGCGAGACGGGCTCTTATGGTGGCGGTGGCCGGTTTGACTATGTCTGGTTTCTCGAAACCGATCGGGCTAAAAACTTCGCCCGGGAAGCGGTTCGCCAGGCCTTGCTCAACCTGGAGGCAGAAGAAGCACCCGCGGGAACCATGACGGTCGTGCTCGGACCGGGTTGGCCCGGGATCCTGTTGCATGAGGCTATCGGCCACGGCTTGGAAGGAGACTTTAATCGCAAGGGAACTTCGGCCTTCAGCGGCCGCATCGGCGAGCGTGTCGCCTCGCTGCTATGCACCATCGTCGATGATGGCACCCTCGCAAAGCGTCGAGGATCGCTCAATGTCGACGACGAAGGCACACCCACCCAGTGCACCACCTTGATCGAAAATGGGATTTTGAGCGCCTACCTGCAGGACAAACAAAACGCCAAGCTCATGGGTACGCGCTCCACCGGCAACGGCCGGCGCGAGTCCTACCACCACAGGCCAATGCCGCGCATGACCAATACCTACATGCTGGCGGGTCCCCACGAGCCGGCGGAGATCATCGCCTCGGTGGACAAGGGGCTGTACGCGGTGAATTTCGGCGGTGGTCAAGTCGATATCACCAGCGGCAAGTTCGTGTTTAGCGCCAGTGAGGCCTATTTGATCGAAGCGGGGAAGCTGACCCATGCGGTTAAAGGGGCAACTCTGATCGGCAATGGGCCCGATGTCCTGCAACGGGTGTCTATGGTCGGCAACGACTTGCAACTGGACCCCGGTGTGGGCACCTGCGGAAAAGAAGGGCAGCAGGTCCCGGTAGGGGTAGGCCAGCCCACGCTGCGCATCGATGGCTTGACGGTGGGGGGAACGAAAGCGGGCTAAGGCGGAGCGATGAGGAAGGCTGGCGCCTCCTCTTTCGGAAAATAGGGCCATAGGATTGTTTCAGTCGCTGAGGTCCGTTACCCTTCACGGCGTGAAAGAGCGCGTATCACGCACCCGCGGGAAATAACAACAAGCCCGCGTATATTGGACGCATTGAGAAAACACAGGGATCTGGTTATCCCCCTCGTGGTCGCCTCCGGCATCAGTCTCGGTTTATTTCTCGATTCCGATGCCAGCCCAGGGTTGCAGCTTGCGCTGGGGATGGTGGCGTGGGGGTTTTTACTCCTGCTCCTAGCCGCGGAAGATACGCCGGTGCGCCTGCAAGTTGCGGCCGCCGTTCTTTTCGCCACCATCGGCGAGCATTTTGCGTCGCCTTTTCTCGGCGCCTACATCTATCGGTTTGAAAATGTTCCCGCTTATGTCCCACCGGGACATGGCATGGTTTATCTTGCGGCTTTGGCGCTCGCGCGCAGCGCGTTCATGCATCGTTTCCAGTCTGGCATCAAGTATTCCGCCCTGTTGCTGGGTGGCGCGTGGTCGCTCTGGGGTGTAACGCTCGCGCAACGTGGGGATTCCATGGGGGCTTTGTTATTCTGTGTGTTTGCTGTTTTCGTCTTCCTCGGACGCTCGCCTCTTTTGTATCTGGCGGCGTTTTTTCTCACCAGCTACCTGGAGTTGCTCGGCACCTGGCTCGGCACCTGGCGCTGGGCCTTGCAGGAGCCGGTGTCAGGACTGTCCCAAGCGAATCCACCAAGCGGAATAGCGGCCTGGTATTGCTTGGTCGATGCGGTGGCTTTGTCCGGCGGCGCCCTACTAGGTCAAGCGCTGGCTTGCCTGCCGCGCTTCTTTGCTCGGCTGACCGGCGCACCCGAGCCGGAATCGGAGTCCGAAGGATCTGTCTGATCTTCAGGGGCTTCGGCCAGTATTGATTGGCGCGCCTGGGCGATGCTTGAACGTTTAAAGCCCAAGCTCTCCGCCTGGTCCAGATACTCGAGGGCCTTCGCGAAGTCGTCTTTCGCTTGAGATAAAAGCGCGAGATTGTAGTATGGCAGCGGCGATTCGGGATCGAGCTTCGCTGCTTCCTTTAAGGCCGTGTCCGCCTTTTTCAACTCGTTCAACCATAGGTGGCAAACGCCGAGATTGACCAGGGTCATGACCTCCACATCTCGCGTATAGGGGCGCGCGTTGATCCAGATCAATTTTTTTAGCTCTGGGCGGGCGCGAATCATTTTTAGAAACCGATGGAAATAAACAATCGCTTCGAGATGCTTTTTCTGGGCTATCCGGCTCTGTCCGGCGAGGTAATCCCGCCAGAAGCGTGCCTGGATCATCCCAGGAACAAGTAAAGCGAAGATTATTACCAGGAAGAGATAGAAACTCCCGCCCGACATATAGAACAAGCCGGCGGCGATGCCGGCGGCACCTAGGTATAAAGCGCCCTGTTTTATTCTGTTTCTTGTCGTTCTGTTCATCACTGAGTTGGACTATAACCTCGACCCGTTTCGAGCGCTACCCCATCAAGGTCGTGCAGCCGGTGGGCTGTTACCTATGTGTCTGGACCAGAGCGTTAGGGATCAGCTAAGCGGGTGAGGGGTGCCATCCGGCGTCCGCCCAAAGCTCCCCGCTGACAGCGGAATTGGCGACCATGAAACAGATGGCGTCGGCGATTTCTTGCGGCCGGATGAGCCGTCCGAGCTGAGTGTCCGGCAAGATGTGTTTCTCGATGTATTCCTCACCCAAAGCCCTCACCATAGGGGTATCGGTAAATCCGGGGTGGATGACCCCACAACGCACACCGTGAAAGATAGCCTCTTTCATCAGGGTTGCGGCCGCGCCTTCCAGCCCTGCTTTGGAGGCGGCGTAGGCGATTTGCCCTTTGTTTCCCTGGGAAGAGATCGATCCGATAAAAATCACCGTGCCCTGGACGCCCTCTTTCGCCTCCCAGCGGCGCAGAGCAGATCGATGGCGATCTTCGGCTATGCGCGCCACCATCTCCATGGCCCAATAGATGGGAGCGATCAAGTCCACTTCGGTTACCAAGCGAAACGTGTCCAAGGGATACATCTCGGCTTTGCCGGTTTCTCTATTCAGCTTGACCGCCAACGCATCACGGGTGATCCCTGCCGCGGGCACGCAGATGCGCACCACTCCCTGCTGTTTATGGATCTCATTATAAACCTGGCGGCGAAAGCTTTCGTCCGTTACATCGCCCACAAACGGCAATGCGAGGGAGCGTTTTGTTTCTGTATTGAGCTGTTCGGCAAGCGCGCGCACCTCCTCGCTGCGGTCGACCATCGTGATCCCCAGGGCGCCGCGCTGTGCCAACTCCGCCGTGACCGCACGTCCGATGCCGCTTGCCGCTCCGGTCACAAGAGCCACTTTGCCTCGAATTTCCATTGACGCAATACCTTCTCTTTGTTACCCGAAAGGACTATAGCGTACCAGCTTGTGCGCCGCAACAACCCGACGCCGGGCTTGTACCTTTTAGCCGAAAAGAAACTAAACTGACCAGAGGGGATTTAAGCGGTACGCTCCACAAGACCACCTGACGATTTGGATAGCATTCCGGTCCTTTATCTTTTAGTTTGTCATGCTTGAGGCAACACCATGCTAGATTGTATCCTCGTCGTCGAGGGGGAATCGCAGCTCAGGTTTCTGGCAAAATATTGCACGGCATCGAGATGGCCCGACGCGCGCATAGAGCTGTGCAAGCCGGCGCGGGGATTGCCTGGGCGCGACTTTGCTTGGCAACGATATAACCTGCTTTTGCTCGAGTACGACCTCAAGGTTCCCGGGGTTACCGGGTTGGACTGGTTGCGCCATATAAAAACCGTAACCGGGGCCCCGCCGGTGGTAATGGTGCTCTCGGATAGCGAAAAGCTGTGGGAAGAGCAGGCACTGGAGCTTGGCGCACGCTGCTGCGTCTCCAGAGAGGACCTCTCTCCCCGTTTCTTTGTTCAGACCCTTTCCACCGTGATGCAACGCGGGGTCAGCCGTGTACGCCCAGAGTCCAAACCACAAGCCAGGATAGATCTCGAAGCGACCATACCCCTGGATCCCCTGAAGGCTCAAACGACACCACAGCCGTTAGGGGCAGCCACCGTGCGAGCGCTGGAAGCAAGCCTCGAGTCGGCTGATAAGACCCAAATCTTGCCGCACATGTTTATCGACGCCGATAAGCACCCCTCCATCGATGCCTCGTCCCTTTCTGGCGGCGTGGTGGCGCAGCGCTCCGATACCGAGCGGGCCAACATCAAGGTCCCGGGATACCGAGTCACCCGCGCGCTCGCGCAGGGTGGTATGGCATCCATCTTCCTGGCACAACGCAAAAACGACGGGCTGCAGGTGGCGCTCAAGATCCTGCATCTGCAAGAAACTAAGAATCAGGAACTGCTCACACGGTTTATGCACGAGTACGATCTCATGCAAAAGCTCGATCATCCGCATGTCGCAAAGATCTTCGCGCGCGATGCACGGGATGACTTCGCCTACATCGTGATGGAATACTTCCCCGGTGGCGACCTCAAAACGCGGGTCAAGGAGGGGATCTCCCCCGGCCAAGCCGTGGAATATCTGAAACAGATCGCCAGTGGGCTAGGTGCCGTGCATGAGCTGGGCATCGTCCACCGGGACATGAAACCCGCCAACATCCTGCTGCGCGCCAACGGGGCCTTGGCCATTACCGATTTTGGGATCGCGAAAGATCTCGCCGCGAGCCTCGAATTGACCGCGGCGGGCGCACTTTTGGGAACCCTGTTTTACTCCAGTCCGGAGCAGGTTCGCGGCGAGAAAGTGGACAAAAGGACGGATCTTTACAGCCTAGGTATTATTTTTTATCTCATGCTCACCGGTGAACAGCCGTTTCTGGCAAAATCGGCCATGCAGCTTATCGAGGCCCACAAGAGTTCACCCATCCCCCGGCTGTCTTCCAACTTGGCGAAGTTTCAGCCGGTGCTGGACCGCTTGCTAGCGAAAGGTGTGTCCCAGCGATTCCAAGACACGCGCGAGCTGTTAGCGCACCTGCCCTAGGAGCTGCCGGACAGGTATGAAGAAAGCCATGGCTAATCCGAACGATCCAGATATGCTCGACGAATATGATTTCTCTAACGGAATTCGAGGTAAATACGCGCAACGGTACCGGGAAGGAACCAATATTGTAAAGCTCGACGAGGATGTCGCTGCTATGTTTCCAAGCGCAAGGGAAGTAAACGAAGTTCTTCGGGCTTTGGGGAAGATCATTAAGGGTCACGAAACCGATGGCCTAACGAAAGGCTCCAGCCGACGCTCCTGAAGTCGCGCGGCTGAGCCTCCACGTGGATATGACTTCCGCGGATGTCGACCCTATCGCTTGGTAGCGCAAACCACACCATAACAAGCCAACCCGCCCTTCAGCAGCTCGATCTGGCGTAAGGCGGCGTGGTAGTTCCGGGTTTGCGCTGAGGTACGGATCCCCAGCCAGTGCAGCGTCTTTTGGATGGGCGTGGTAAGCGCCGCGGTGCGATACATGCGTTCGGCGGAAGGCATCACATTGGATGTGATATCGGTAAACCCTATGTCGACAAATCCGCTTTCTTCAAGGTCGCTTTGGAACTGAGTTGGAGTAACCAGATTGGGCACCGTCCAGCCGTCGAGAAACGCCAGCACGGCGTCCCACTCAGCGGCATTGAACGTCGTCCTTTTGGCAAATCCATCGGCCACGACCAGACGCCCACCCGGGCGCAACAGCCTGTAGGCTTCCTTTATAAAGGCGCGTTTGTCGAGGGCGTAGCAGATGCTCTCCAGCCCCCAAACGATATCGAAGGAATCGCTCGCAAAAGGAGTCGCGCAGTAGTCCGCGACGCCGAATTCCACCCGGCTTGCAACACCCCGTTTTTTGGCAAACTTGCGCGCCGTGCGCGCCTGGGACTGCGCCAGAGTAACGCCGAATACTTTGGCCTGGTGACGCTCCGCCAACCAGATGGCACTCCCTCCCAGGCCGCAACCGGCATCCAGAACCACTTGCCCGGGACTGATGCCGGCTTGCTCCGCCAGCACTCGGTTCATGTTGAGCAGCGAGCCGCTATGGGTCCTCGTCTCCTCGTCCCAATAGCCGTAATGGATGGCGAGGTTATGGGTATTAAGCCACAGGACCCGGTAATCGACATAACACTCATCGTAATAGCGCGCGATTGCGGGTCCCAGCCCGTGCAGGCGGGTGCTCCGGTTATCCCTGGTTGGAGATAAGAAAAAGGTTTCCGAGCGTGGCATCATGCCTCTATTCCCCAAGAGTGGCGGTGAAACGGTTCTTCAGCTCGCGTCGCGCGGAAGCAGCTTCGGGCGGCCACGAATATCAACCGCACCGAAGTGACGCAGATCCAAGGTGACGATTGCCTCCGCTTTCAGGCGTTCAGCGATGGCGATCACTACCGCATCCACTAGACCTAAGCGAAGCGACCGATAGCGGTGATTCAGATCACGCGCTCGTTCCAAGTCTGACGGGACTCCCCAGTCGATCAGGTAAATGCCCTCGGCGAGGTCTGTCATCAAGGCGTATGCAGCCTTGTCACCCATGTGTGCAGCGATCAGATAATCGACCTCCGGAAGCACGGCCCACGGCACCAGCCAAGCGTTGGGATCTCGTTCGAAGAAGTTCCGTACAAACCCATGATGGTGATCGTCTGCATCGATCAGTGCCACTAAAGCGCCGGTGTCGGCGACAATCACGAGTCGCTCCCCAGCCCGGTGAGCAGTTCTTCAGCTTTTTCGCTGAGATCGCCCCTCCCACTGTGGCCGACACCCAGGCTTTGAGGTGAGCGTCGTTTGCCGTAGCGCTGCGTATACTCAACGATCGCCTCACGCACGAGCTCAGAAGCCGGTCGATGCTTCTGCCTCGCTAGCGCCTTCAGCAAGCGGTATTCCGCCTCAGGCAGATACAGCGTAGTCTTTGTCAATGTAGGCATATGGCAACTCTATATGTCGCCATATATTTGGTCAAACTGGCCGTTGCCGCTCTGCGTGTAACCCGCTAAAAACGCTTAGTGTGTCAAACAGGCACGTCATTCCGGCATGGATTGCCGGAATCCAGAGCACATGGACGTGTAGGTGCTGTCCTGCATCCTGGACCCCGGCAATCCCCGCCGGGGTGACGAGTCACTTCGATTTAACATGACTGACTATTAGATTGTGACAGGGGCGGTTGGCGAGGTGTGAAGCCATTGAGCCTGCAACTCGCTTAAGGCGGAACCGTTCACGGGTTCGGCCGAAATGGGAAACGGACCACCACGCTGGATGGTTCTATGGGGTCCATGTGATGGCTTGTGGGTCAGTTTGTGCTTCGACGCCATAAATCGGCGGATCAACCTTCCGCCATCCACCTTACGATTGACGAGATGGGACGCCTTCAGAGCAACGCCAAGAATTCATCGACTGTCATGCCGGCATTGCGGATCAGCGCGCGCAACGTCCCGACCGAAAGCTCCCGGTGTTGGGGAAGGAAAGGTTGGGGCGAACACCCGGCTCCACCAGGACGAGGTGGCTGCCGGTTTGTCCGATGGTCTGCCAACCCGCCTTCTCGAAGACCTTGGCCGCTGCCTTGCCGGAAAGGTTGCCGAGTTTCCCCACCCGGCTACACGGCCACCGTGATCGGTGGTCGCGTGGGTGTCTGCTTCAACGCAGACATGGCCTTTTGGTCCTCCGCCCACAGCCAAGCCGTAATGGCTTCCTTGATATTCTCCAGGGCCTCTCGTTCGTCCTTGCCTTGCGAGACACAACCTGGAAGCGCCGGGCACTCGGCGACGATCCAGCCGTCTTCAGATTGTTCGAGCACAATATGAAACATCATGGGAATGGATGGCTCCCGTGGTTTAGGTTTGGGCTGAAGATAATAGCGCGCGCAGGATGCGATAACTACTTTCGCGGCGGTTGGAGTTACATTGCGGTTGCAGGCAGACCGGAAGCTTCGTGAAAAACTCGATCACCTTGTGTCGCGAAACCTTCTACTGAGAGCTAAAGCATTAAACTCGCGATATATCGGTCGGCTATTCGGCCCAAGGGCCATGCTGAAAAAATTTTTTAGCTTTCCCTAAAGTTTTCCCCCAAACGGCCGCTAAGTCTCTTCGCCCCGAGAGGGTGAACTGCCTCTGTAGCTCATCGAGGGCTGCGACTTTTGGGGCTGGAGAAACCGCGATCCATTTCCTATGCTGAGAGGAAACCGCGTAATGGCGCTCCCGCAGATAGCCATGAAACGGCAAATAGCGTTCACACTTGGACGAAAAAATGCGGTTGGAAATGGATCCTAGACTATATAGATAAATCTAAACAGGCGGGGTGAATCATGCCGCTTGCTCATGTTTGCTACGGAAATCGACGTTCGGCTGGGTTCAGCTTGCTCGAAGTGATGATCGTTGTAGTCGTCATCGCAATTTTGGCGTCGATTGCCTATCCGTCCTATCGGGAGTATGTGAAGCGCGGCAAGAGAGCGGCCGCACAAAGCGTACTGATGGATTTGGCCGCCCGACAGCAGGCTTTTCTTTTGGACAAGCGCCGTTACGCAGTGAGTGCTGCGGAACTAGGTTTCACTTCATGGCCTGCCGAGATCGCTGCTGATTACAGCATGGTTCCAGGTCCAGTCACAGCTAATAATGCGGCTTCTCCACCGACTTTCACAGTCACTGCTACAGCCTCTGGCTCCGGGCTGATGGCTGGAGATTCCAATATGACGATCGATCAGAGCGGTACCAAGCTGCCGGTGGCTTATTGGAAGAAATGAATACCACCATAACCGCGAATTCGAGAACCAAGGGCTTTACCCTGGTCGAGCTCATGATCGTAGTGGTCTTGGTCGCCATCATTGCGACGATTGGTTATCCCTCGTTCACTGAATTCACCGCATCGCAGCGCGTCCGCGCTGCGGCTTCCGCTTTGTACGATAGCCTCCTGCTCGCGCGCAGCGAAGCGGTCAAGCGCAATACCGCGGTTTCGATGACTGTCACCGATCTTGCCAATGGCTGGACCATCGTGGTTACATCCGACAACACGTTATTGCGCACGCAGGAGGCATTTGCGGGTCTGCAGTTCAGCCCGGCCAATCCGTCGATCGCATACAACCGTTTTGGCAGGCTATCGAGTGGTGCCGGGACTGAGATCACTGCTACATCAGCGTCCAGTTCAAAGTCGCGGTGCATCACCATCGACACCGTTGGACGACCGCGCGTCGCTGAAGGAGTCTGCACATGAATTGGTCTCGACTCGGAAAGCTTGCGCTCCTCCCGAGCCTGGGATCCGGTTTCAGCCTGATCGAGGTTCTGGTCACGATGGTTATCGTGGTTATTGGCCTGTTGGGGTGGGCTGGCCTACAGAGCAAGGCATCCGTCGTCCAAATGGAGGCCTATCAGCGCGCGCAAGGGCTTGCCGCGATGCGTGACATGGCGGACCGGATCATGAGCGCCCGTGGCCTGCTCGATGTGTCGACGGGTAGCCCACCGGTCACGAC
>JBOHHR010000221.1:0-5706 GCA_050725475.1 Gammaproteobacteria bacterium
GAGCTACACCCCGAGTCACTCATGGAACTGCCGTCTCGAACGTCGAGACAAAAATAGGAGCCCTCGTGGCGGCTAGGCGACGGCTCGTTTGCCCACAAACCGCGGGGCAGCGACCCCTAATAATCGCGCTGCACGGAAAACTCAGCGAGCGAAATCAGCGATTCCTTGTAGGGCGAGGACGCCAGATGCGCCAGAGCGTCCACGGCGACCGCTACCTGTTGCCTGGCAAAGCGGGCAGTGTACGCAATGGCCCCAGTGGATTCAATCGCTTTTGTCACCTCCGCTATTTGCTCTTTTCCGCCCTGCTCTATGGCCCTACGAATCAGCTCGGATTGTGCAGAAGTGCCATTCCACATTGCGTACAGCAGCGGTAGCGTCGGTTTTCCCTCGGCCAGGTCATCGCCAATGTTCTTTCCCAATTGTTCAGTCTTAGCGCTATAGTCCAGAACATCGTCGAGCAACTGGTAGGCGATCCCCAAATGCCGCCCATAAGTTCCCATGCTGTCTTCCTGCTCACGCGACTGCCCGCTGAGAACGGGTCCGATGCGCGCCGCGGCCTCAAACAGCTTCGCGGTCTTGCATTGAATGATATCCAGATATCGCGCCTCGCTGGTGCTTGGATCGTTCTGGTTGATGAGTTGCATGACTTCGCCTTCGGCGATGGTATTCGTAGTGTCGGACATGATCTCCATGATGCGCATATTGGCGACATGCACCATCATCTGAAAAGCTCTCGAATACAGAAAATCGCCTACCAGGACCGTGGCTTCGTTACCCCACACTTCATTCGCGGTCTCCCGACCCCGGCGCATTTTGGATTCGTCCACCACATCGTCGTGCAGCAAGGTCGCTGTATGGATAAACTCGATCACCGCCGCCATTTCCACATGCTTTCGTCCCTGGTAGCCGTGGGCGTGGGCGCTCAGCAGAGTAAGCAGAGGCCGCAGCCGCTTGCCCCCGCTGTTCACGATATAATGACCCAACTGATTGATCAGAACCACGTCTGAGCGGAGGCGCGCGTGGATCAGGCGGTTCACGGCCTCCATATCATCGGCGATCAGCTCGCGGACTGCGTCCAAGCCCGTGAGGGAGCTAGCAGGAGCTTTGCGCAGAGCTATGGTCAATGGTTTTCTCCAACAGAAGGCCGAAGGTCTTGCAGGATAAGCGTACGTGCAGGATTTTGCCAAGATATCGGGTAAATTACTATGGGCGCTGGAAAGGTCTCTGCTATTTCGATGCAGTTCGCGTGCGGTTACGTTCGGGGATTTGCCGATCGAGGTACTAATAGGTTAAATTTCATACTTTAATAAATGAGGAGGCATAGCGATGTCTCGTGTATGCCAAGTAACAGGCAAACGTCCTTTGTCAGGTAACAACGTTTCGCACGCACACAATAAAACGCGGCGTCGGTTTCTTCCCAACCTCCAGTACCACAGGTTCTGGGTCGAAAGCGAGCGGCGGTGGGTGCGTTTAAGGGTGAGCAATAAAGGCTTGCGCCTGATCGACAAGCTTGGGATCGATCGCGTGCTGGCGGAGATGCGGGCCCGCGGCGAAAAGATCTAAAGGAGACCACGATGCGAGAAAAGATCAAACTTGTGTCCAGTGCGGGCACCGGTCATTTCTACACCACTTCCAAAAACAAGCGCAACACCCCGGATAAAATGGAGATCAAAAAATTTGATCCGGTGGTGCGTAAGCACGTCGCCTACAAAGAAACGAAGCTTAAATAGGTCTTGGTTGCCGCAGCAGCGTAAGCAAGACCTAACAGCCCGTTACACGGGTTGCAGCGTATAGCCTCGAAGCGAGCGCGCGAAATCCTCCAAGGCTCTGATCCCAGTCTGCTCGGCTTGGCGACACCAATCCTGCAGCGCGCTGAGCAACGCCTCTTGGCTGGCCGTTTTCTCCTGCCACAAGCGTTGCAGCTGCAGCTTGTATTCGTACACCGTTTCTAAGGTCGGGGTTAGCGGGAGAAGGTGCCTTAAATGCTGCTTGACCTCTTCGCTGATTAGGGAATCTTCCCGCGTTAATAAGGTTCGCAGTGGCTTGATCAGATTGCGCGCACTGGCGTCGGCTTTACGCAACTCTTCTTGGTAGACACGCCCAACTACGTCTTTGGCGTAGTCGGCCATAACGTGTAATCGGTTCGTGATCACAGCCCGCACCGTATCCATGTCGACCATTATCTTTTCCCCGTTCACCACCGGTTTGGGCGCTACCTTCTTGATTTTGGCGAGCTTGCACAGGGCTAATAAACGGATGTAACACCACCCGATATCGAACTCCCACCATTTTGAGGACAGCTTGGCTGAACTTGCAAAAGCATGGTGGTTGTTGTGCAATTCTTCACCACCGATCAAAATGCCCCAGGGAAGGATGTTGGTGGAAGCGTCAGGGCATTCATAGTTGCGGTACCCCCAATAGTGTCCAGCGCCATTGATCACTCCAGCGGCTAATAGTGGCATCCACATCATCTGTACCGCCCACATGGTGATCCCTATGGGCCCAAACAGCGCCATCTCGATGATCACCATCAGCGCCACGCCACCCATACTAAAACGTTGATAAACATTGCGTTCTAACCAATCATCCGGAGTCCCGTGGCCGTACTCGTCGCGGGTTTCCCGGCGGCGCGCCTCATCACGGTACAATTCCCAACCTTGTGACAGCACTTTCTTAATACCGTGTATCTGCGGGCTATGTGGATCTTCAGATGTCTCGACCAGCGCATGATGTTTGCGGTGAACGGCGACCCACTGCTTGGTTATGGTTGCTGTTGTCAGCCAAAGCCAAAAACGAAAAAAATGCGCCGTAACCGGATGGAGATCCAAGGCGCGATGCGCCTGGTGGCGGTGCAAATAGATAGTGACCGCGGCGATGCTGATGTGGGTGAGCACTAGCGTCACCAGGACGTAGCCCCAAATAGGCAATGGCAGTAGACCGTGCGCCATAGTTGGTTCCTCTTGCTTTGTTATGGTCTCAGGTAGGCCCAATCCTAGCGTAGAACTGAACCAAGGTCTAGTGAGTTTGGGCGCTGGGCTGAGAGCTTGGGAAAAATCGTCGCGAGCGAAGAGAGGCCCCGTTCCGCCGGAGCGCAGGACCGATTGGTCGGGAACGAAACGGCGTACAAGCCCCCCTAAGGGCGAGTTTCACGGATGAGACGGGCAACCGGAGTGGATATTGAAATACATGAGGATTCCTCGCAGCGATGGGGAGCCGCGTAGGTCGTAGCCACAATGCCTGAACTACCCGAACTGGAGATCACGCGGCGAGGTATCCTGCCTCATGTCCTCGGGCAAAGAGTCGAGCAAGTCATCATCCGCCAACCGAAGCTGCGTTGGCCCGTCCCCCAAACTCTGAAAAACGAGCTTCCGGGCCAGACCATAGAAGGCATCGCCCGCAGGGCAAAATACCTGCTGCTTCACACCAACCGTGGGTGCTTAATCCTTCACCTTGGGATGTCGGGCAGCTTACGGGTGTTACCGGCGGCCACTCCGGCTGGCAAACACGATCACGTGGACTTGGTGTTGGCGAACGGTATCTACCTAAGGTTGCGCGATCCACGCCGCTTTGGCGCCGTGCTTTGGACCCAGGAAGAGGTTCAGAAGCATCCCCTGCTGGCCCGCCTCGGCCCCGAACCATGGGACCCGGCTTTCTCGGGCGCTTACCTCTACGGGTTAGCACGAGCCCGGCGTGCCGCGGTAAAAAACTTTGTCATGGATGCGCGCGTCGTAGTTGGCGTGGGTAACATCTACGCCAACGAGGCCCTCTTCCGGGCCGGGATCCACCCTAATCGAGAAGCAAGGCGGGTGTCCCACAAACGCTACGAGGAGCTTGTGCGAGCGATTCGTGCCGTTTTAGAAGAAGCGATTCAACAGGGGGGAACGACCCTGCGCGACTTTACCCGTAGCGACGGAACACCCGGGTATTTCGCTCAGGCGCTCGCCATATACCAGCGCGCGGGGCAAGCGTGCAGACGTTGCGGTGCTACCATCCGCAAGCTGCGAAACCTACAGCGTACCAGCTTCTATTGCTCGCGCTGTCAGCGTTGAGGGTTAGTTTCCGCTCCATTCCTGGCGCTCGATGACGTCGCCGACGCGCTTGCCGGGACGCACCTGGCCCTGGTAGATGATCATCCGTCCCCCGGCGTTGCCGCGGCTAGAGGGACTCTCGGTCCAAGTCCAGAGATGGCCCGACGTGGTATCGAGGATCATCACTTTCTCAGACCCCAAATCGACCCCTTCCGAGAGCGATGTGATCTGGTAGCGCGCCTGCGCCGCTACCCTGACCGGGACCACTGCCACCAACGCGAGCAGCGTAAAAGCATAGAAAAACGGCTTCATAAAGTCCTCCAAAACTCGTTGTCATCAAGCTCGATCCCCTTCCGCTTTACAGATACTCGACGAACAATCCAGCGAAGATGCAAGCCCCAAGCCAATTGTTGCTCCTGAAAGCGTGAAAGCACTGTTCCGGATCACGCTCTTTGATCAGATATTGATGATAAATCGCAAAGCTGGCGGCACCGAGCAACGAGAGCCAATACGCCCAACCGAGCCCCAGGATGTGCCCCGCGCTAAACAATGCCGCCAACATCAAGAGCTGCAACATCCCGAGAATAGGCCGGTCGGCCGAGCCAAACAGGATGGCGGTTGATTTCACCCCGATCTTGATATCGTCCTCGCGGTCTACCATCGCGTACATGGTGTCGTATACAAGCGCCCACAACACCGTCGCCAGCAATAACAGCCAAGCCACCGGCGGCACGTTACCGGTCTCAGCGGCGAAACCCATGGGCACGGCCCAGCCGAAGGCAAGGCCCAGGACCACTTGCGGGAGCTGGGTGTAGCGCTTGCTGAACGGGTAAACAGCCGCCAGCCCCACCCCCACGAAGGACAAGGCGATGGTTAAGGAGTTCATCGACAACACCAAGGTGAATGCTGTACCAATCAGCAGCAAAAACAAGATCACCGCTTCGCGCACCGCTACCGTCCCCGCGGCCAGCGGCCTCGCACGGGTGCGAGCCACATGAGCGTCGAACGTACGGTCGGCGATATCATTGATCACACAACCCGCTGAGCGCATCAATACCACCCCGGCCAAAAATACGCTCAGTACCCATGGATGGGGTCGACCCTGTGACGCTATCCACAGCGCCCACAGCGTGGGCCACAACAGGAGCCAAATCCCGATGGGCTTATCCAAGCGCATCAATCGGATATATTGCTTCCCCCTGGAACAGAGCTTCGCGTGCGCCGCCTGTCCCCTCAACAAACGCATGCCGTTTACGCTTCCGTAGCCGGGGCCAGCGGCTTACACATTGGCGTATTCTACGTCATGCGCGAACCACCGGCGGATCAGGGGATCGATGCAGTCGGGATATTTCTCTACCAACATGTCCGCCACCTCTCGTACCCGAGGCAGACAGTCGCGATCTCGGTTCAAATCGGCTACCCGAAACTGGGGCACCCCGGCTTGTCGGGTTCCCAGGATCTCTCCGGGTCCCCGCAAGGCCAAATCCCGCTCGGCGATTTCGAAGCCATCGCAGGTCTCGCGCAGTATGCGCAAACGCTCTCTGGCCAGCGCTGACAATGGAGCACGGTACATCAACACGCAATCGCTAAGTTGGGTGCCGCGCCCTACACGCCCTCGCAGCTGATGTAATTGGGCCAGCCCCAGGCGGTCCGCGTTATCGATGATCATCAAGCTCGC